>JAIRLK010000375.1 GCA_031259515.1 Treponema sp.
CCCCCCCCCCCCCCCATATTGACAAAATCTTTATCTTACGTCAGTCTACCCGGATTAAAGAATAGTATATCTTACTATATGGTAAGAGTCTTCGTATATAATGTACGGAAAGCTGTAAGGAGGGTTTTTTTATGGATCAAAATTTTGTTGAAAGAATGAAAAAATCTTTAAGCGATCTCAAAGCGGAGATCATTGCGAATTTGGTTGCCAGCAGCGAAGATTTCAAGGAAATTGTTGAAGGAATGGACCCCAAAGATATGGCGGATGTCGCCTCGGACGACATAGACCGAAAGATGATTGAAGCCCTGGGATCTCAGGAGTTGAAACGGCTCAAGCTGATAGATTCCGCCCTGACCCGGATTCAACAGGGAAAATACGGCCTCTGCGTCAAATGCGGCAAGCGCATACCCCAGGACCGCCTGGATGCCATTCCCTATGCCCTTATGTGCATAGAATGTAAAAACGCCGAAGAACGCCGGAACCGCTAGGCTCCTGTGGGGCTAAAGTCCCACAGGAGCCTAGGAATTTTAGGGGCAAAGCCCTTCTTCCACCCATTTTCCCTTTCCTTCGAAAAGTACCGCATAGGTGTAGCCCGCTTCCAACAGGGTCAGGCGGGCATCGTCGTAGTGGCCGCCCAGGTCCGATGCCCGGTGGGCATCGGCGGTAATGGTAACCGGAACAGACCCTTCCCTCAGAAGAGTCAGAATTTCCCGTGAAGGATAGGTGTCCTTTGTTTTCCCCCGGTTAATGCCTCCGGTATTGACCTCTACCACAATCCCGGACCGGGCGATACAAGCCGCAAGAGAACGCGCCTTTCCCCGGTAACCCTCGCCGGTAAGGGAAAACCACTCTTCCCGCTGATTGTTCTTCTTTATCAAGTCCAGGTGCCCCAGGATGTCAAAGCCCCCGGCGCGGATCATTTTTTCCAGGGTTTCCCAATAGGTTTCCATAAGGGCCTCGCCGTCGCCGCCAAAACGGGAACGGACATCCTGGGCAAACTTGTCCCCAGGACCATCCACGGTAAAGGGCTCCCCGCCATCGGGAGGAAAAACATAGTGGACCGATCCTATGATGTAGTCCAGGCCCAGGTCCTGGTAATCCGGGTCGGCGGGTCCCGTGCGGTCCTGAATATAGTCCACCTCAAGGCCAAGATACACGGGCAGCTTCCCTGCCCAGCGCAGAGCGGCGGCCCTGACCGCTTCCAGGTACTCATCCAGCCGGTCTTCCGGGAGGTGCCAGTCCGAAACAATGCCGGTCTTGGCGTATACCGGCGCGTGGGCGCTGAACCCCAGGGAGGCAAAGCCCCCTTCCCAGGCGGCGCGGCAATAGGTTTCAATCTCGTCCTCTCCATCGCAGAAGAGGGTATGCACATGAAGGGAAGAAAAACGCAAAATCAGACCTCCTCACCCGTTTTGGGATTTTCGTTCAGGTAGCGCCCGGCTTCCGCTTCAAACCGGGTAAAGGCGGCGGCTAAAAGGGGAAAGGCGGCGCTCATTTCGGCATGGTCAAGGTTCTTAAAGGCCAATTCCAGCCGGGCAGCGGAATGTCCCAGTTCCTTAGCCGCCAGGGTCAGGGCGCTTCCCTTGATGGTATGGGCCCCCCGCATGGCCTCTTCCCAATCCTCAGCCTCCATGCTGCGGGGTATACCCACGGCGATCTGTTCCCGGGTCTTGTCGATGAACCCTAAGAGCAGGGAATGGATCAGCTCCCCGTTATCCAGGAAGGTGTCTTTTATCTCCACCGGATTGAAGACCTGGTCATCGGACAGGGGATATGCCTCCGGCGGGGCAGGCGCCGTCGAAAAAAGCCCCGTTGGAACGGGAACGGCGGAAAGGCTTTTCCCCGGAGGCCATATCCGGAGCATCCTTTCCACATCCTGCCGCTTAAAGGGTTTGATGAGGATGTCGTCAAATCCCACGCTCATACACCGCTCCCGCTCGTCCGAGAGCGCGCTGGCGGTAACGGCGATTATCGGCTTTCTGAATCCCTGCCGCCGCAGCCGGTCCGCAGCCTCATAGCCGTTCATCCTGGGCATCTGAATATCCATAAAGATAAGGGACACCGGATAAGCGGCGGTTTTTTCCAGGGCATCCACGCCGTCGTCCGCAAGAACGACCGGATACTCCAATTTTTCCAAAATAATAGAAAAAAGTTTCTGGTTAACCGGATGATCCTCGACTATCAGGATAAGGGACTTTTCCGCCTCCGCCTCAAAGCCGCCGGGACGGGCTGTTTCCGTCTCATCGGCGGGTTCCAATTCCTCAAGAACCTCCGATTCCTCGGCGGAATCCGTCAGGGCTTCGTGCAATGTGCGGATCAAGTCCTTCCGCATAATGGGCTTGTTGATGTATGCCTTGAACCACTTGAGGAAGGTCATCTTGGCATCGGCCCCCAAAAGACCCTGGGGAACCATCAGGATAAGCCGGGCGCCGTTGATTTCCTCATCCCCCTTTATCTCGGCGGCAAGACGCCAGCCGTCCATCCAGGGCATGATCATATCCAGGAAACAGAGGCCGAAGGGCCGCTTTCGGGCGGCGGCGGCCCGCATGGCCGTCAGGGCTTCCTCGCCGGAGACCGCCACATCCACCTCAAAATAACCCAGGTTCCGGAAGTAGGAAACCAGGATGCGCGGGGATTCAGGCCGGTCGTCCACTATCAGGATACGCATATCCCGCCGCACGGGAACCGCGAGCGGCTCCTTGAAGGACGAGCCGGATCGCTCAATGGGGATCGTGAACCGGAAGATCGAGCCGCCCCCCTCATTTGGAAGCATAGTTATCGTACCGTGCATGAGTTCCACCAGGTTCCGGGAGATGGCAAGCCCCAGGCCCGTGCCGCCGAACCGCCGGGTATTAGAAGGATCTCCCTGAAAAAAGGTGGTGAATAGCCGGTCCCGTATCTCCTCGGGGACCCCTATACCCGTATCCGCGACGGACACCCGCAGCGCCTCCTGCCCTTTCCATTCGGTAAGCGCGGCGGCGATGGTGATCCCCCCTTCCTGAGTAAACTTTACCGCATTTTTAACCAGGTTGATCACGATCTGACGGTATTTGTTCGGGTCCCCTTTGATGATAAGCGCCGCATCGGGGGGTATATCCAGGGCTATCTCCAGGCCTTTCTTGTGAGCCTCCAGGGTAATCATCTCCACAGCCTGTTCGATAGTCTGTTCCAGATCGAAATCAATGCGTTCCAGTTCCATCTTTCCGGCTTCGAGCTTGGAGTAGTCCAGGATGTCATTGATGAGGGAAAGGAGGACATCGGCGGAAAATTTGACCTGCCGGGAATATTCGGACTGCTCCCTATCCAGTTTCGTGTTCTGGAGCAATTCGGTCATACCTATGATGGTCTGAATGGGGGTACGTATCTCATGGCTCATGTTGGCCAGAAACCGGCTCTTGGCCTCCATGACCTGCTCCGCGCTCCGCCGGGCTTCCTGGAGCCGGGCTTCCTCCTGCCGTTCCCGTGTTTCATCCCTCAGGATCAGGACGAACCGGGCCTCCCCATCTTCCGTGGCGGAGCCGCCTCTTTCGGACTCGCCAACGGCCCAGGCGTCAACCTTGAACCAGCGGCTCAACCCGGCGTGATCCTGAACCGCCAGGGAAAAAACCGCCGCCCCCGTTTCTCCGGCCACAAGCCGGGCGTAATTTCCGGAATTCTCCAGGGCTTGTTCCAGGGGATGAACGCCGGAAGAAGCGCCCTCCCCCGGCACAGACGCGAGAAGGGCCTCTCCCCGGCGGTTCGCCGAAAGAAAAGCCCCCGACCGGGAGGCCAGGACCGCGGCTGCCGGGGAGTTGCCGAAAAGCAGGGAGAGGAGTTTCGCATTCATAGGCTAAAAATTCACTTTGAGGATTTCCAGGGATTTCCGGAAAATATCATCCGGCTTTAAGGGCTTGATAAGGTAGCTCTTCACCCCCATACGGAAAGCCCGCATCACCGATTCCCGGCGGCATACCGAGGAAAGTACGATCACCGGCTGCGCTATCCGGTTCACCTGCAAGGTCCGTAAAACCGAAAACCCGCCCACCTTGGGCATCATCAGGTCCAAAAAAACCAGGGAAAAAACTTCCGTTTCCGCCGTCTGAAGGAATTCATCGCCATCGTCATAGGCGCTGACCGATGCGTTGATACACTGGAAGGTGTTTTTGATCATCTCCTGGATAATAACGTCATCATCCACCACGGCAATCCTGATGCCTTCCAGGGATTCCTTGATTTCATCCAGAGTAAACCGGGGGTTATGTTCCGAACTGAACCTGAACTGTACCGCTTGCTGTGCGGCATGGAGATTTGTCCGGAGCAGATTGTCCCCGGGGATGCCCTGACTTTCGCCGCCGGCGCTCCCGGCTTCCTGATCCGGCAGGAAACCGTTCATAGCGGCCTGAAGATTATCCACCGCCCTGATTCCTGCGTACTGCTTCTGCCCGGCGATAAACTTTCGCGTAAAGTCATCCAAGGTCAACACCCGCACGTCGGAAGTACGAGCCCGGCTGGCCTGAAGCGCCGTATCCAGCAGCTTCTCCAGATTGGGACCATCGGCGAAGTTGAGATGCAGATCGCTTATCATGATGACGACTTTGGGGATTTTGATGTCGTACAGTTCGACCAACTCAATGATTTTAAACCTGAGCAGGTCCAGCTTATCCCGATTGAGCCCCTGAGCCGCTTCGATAAAAATGATATTATCGTTTACATGAACATCCACTATCCCCGGCGTATCATCCAGGGCAAAGTCGATGCCCAGCATATCCGTAAGAGTGGCGAAGAAGAGGTCTATCTTTACCGGTTTGGTAAATACTTTCTTTACGTTAAAAGAAACGAGTTCAATGATCCGCTTATGATCCAGCCGTAAGGCAGTCATTATCACCGGGATTCCCGCAGTGGCAGGGCTTTCCCGTTTCTTCATCAGCAACTGCATGTTTTCCTGACAGGCTAAATGGTAATCCATGATGATAATATGGGGGATCATGGCCCTCATCTTGGATATGCCCTCAAGTACATTCGTGGCAACGTCAACTTCTATTTTGTGTTGGATGAATTTTTCCCGCAGATACTCATGGAACAAAGGGGATTCATCTATGACTAATACTTCTTTCATGCTTTCTCCGTTTCTATTTTAAGATATGAAGGCAGGATACGCAAGAGCGCCATTATCCTCCATGTTAAAAGCGGACAGTCCCAGATATTCCCTCAACTCTCCGTATAATTTTTTCCGGCGATATTTTGGTATCCATACCACATGATACTTGCATTCCCATACGCTATACGTTAGACTCTTTACATCTTGCATTACTGCCTCCTGTCGTTTGAACTTTGGCGGTTCACTGAGAGGAGGTTTATTTTATAA
>JAIRLK010000382.1 GCA_031259515.1 Treponema sp.
AAGGGCATTAAATATCCCCTGGCGGATTTTAATATCACCCCGGACGTGGCTATTATTGATCCCGATCTTGCCCTGACCATGCCGCCCAAACTTACGGCCCATACGGGGATGGATGCCATTACCCATGCCATTGAAGCCTATGTTTCTACCCTGCATTGCGATTATACGGATCCTCTGGCGCTCCACGCTATCAAGATGACAGGTGAGAATATTACCGCGTCTTACAAAGGGGATGCCGGCGCCAGGGAAAAAATGCACAATGCCCAATGTCTTGCGGGGATGGCTTTTAGTAACGCCCTGCTCGGAATTGTTCACTCAATGGCGCATAAAACCGGCGCGGCCTATTCCGGCGGTCATATTGTACACGGCGCCGCCAATGCTATGTATCTTCCCAAAGTCATCAAATACAACGCCAGGGAAAAAGCGGCGGCGGACCGGTATGCGGAAATTGCCCGGTTTATATCCCTTCCGGCAAAAACCGCTGAGGAAGGGGTTGTCTCCCTTATCGGCCATATTAAAACCCTCAATAAGGCGCTGGATATTCCCGGCGGGATCAAGGACTACGAAGGGGGCATTATTAACGAAAAAGAATTTCTGGACAAGCTGCCAAGGGTCGCGGAACTTGCCGTAGGGGACGCCTGTACCGGTTCAAATCCCCGGAAGATTGTTCCCTCGGAAATGGAAAAACTTTTACGTTGCTGCTTCTACGATACCGAAGTGGATTTCTAAACCGGGGCGGGGCGAACTGTGATACGCCCCGCCTCTTACTTGCAAGAGAGGTTGGTATGGTCAAGATTTTGAAAAAGAAAAGCCTCAATTCGTCGGTAACCTTGATGGAATTGTCCGCTCCGCTGGAAGCGGCAAAAGCTGAACCGGGGCAGTTTGTTATTTTGCGGGCCGGTGAGAACGGGGAACGGATACCGCTGACTATCGCGGATTTTAACCGCGAGAAGGGAACCGTAACGATCATATTCCAGATAGCAGGGGCGGCCACTTGGCGGCTTAATTGCCTGAAAGAAGGGAATGTCATACAGGATTTTGTAGGCCCTTTGGGGAAGGCCACGGACTGTGGGGCAAGGAAGGTAGCCATTGTGGGGGGCGGTGTCGGTTCCGCCATTGCCTATCCGGTTGCAAAGAAATTCCACCAACAGGGGGCGGAGGTTCACTCCATTACCGGGTTCCGCACCAGGGACCTTGTTATCCTGAAGGAAGAATTCAAAGCGGTGAGCGACAAGTTTTTCCTGATGACTGACGATGGGAGTTACGGCAGACACGGGCTGGTAACCGAGGCGCTCCAACTGCTTATCGACCAGGGGGAACGGTACGACGAGGTTATCGCCATAGGCCCTTTGGTAATGATGAAATTTGTCGCCGCCGTAACGAAGCCCCACGGGATTAAAACCACGATCAGCATGAACCCCATCATGATAGACGGTACGGGGATGTGCGGGGGCTGCCGCCTCAGTGTGGGGGGAAAAACCAAATTCGCATGTGTAGACGGCCCCGATTTTGACGGACACGAAGTCGATTTTAACGAGGCTATGGCCCGTTCCGCCGTATATAGACCCTTTGAAGCACGGGCTTATGAAACCTGTAAACTTCTTGAGACAAGCGGGACCGCGGGGGAAGCCGCTATCATCGGGAAGGTGTCGTAATGCCAAACATGAGCTTAATAAAAAATGAGATGCCCGTTCAGGATCCAAAAGTACGGAGCGGGAATTTTTTTGAGGTAGCACTGGGCTATACCGAAGCCCAGGCAATAGATGAAGCCAATCGCTGCCTTGGGTGCAAAAACAAACCCTGCGTTTCCGACTGTCCGGTAAACGTCGACATTCCCGCCTTTATCGGGGAGATTGCCGCGGGGGAATTTGAAAAAGCATATCAGATTATTACCCGGTACAATTCCCTTCCGGCAATATGCGGCCGGGTATGCCCCCAGGAAACTCAATGTGAGGGAAAATGTATCCGGGGTCGTAAGGGGGAACCGGTAGCTATCGGCAGGCTGGAACGTTTTGCGGCGGACTGCCACAATGCCCGGGAAGAAGATAAAAAGACAGGATTAAAAGCCAGAGCCGGAAAATCACAAGTGGCCGTGGTAGGTTCCGGCCCGGCGGGGCTTGCCTGCGCGGGAAGCCTTGCTCAAAAAGGTTATGGGGTTACGATCTTTGAGGCCCTTCATGTTGAAGGAGGGGTCCTTTCCTATGGGATTCCCGAATTCAGACTCCCCAAGACTATCGTACAAAAAGAAATTCAGGGCTTAAAAAACATGGGGGTAGAAATCGCGGTGAATACAGTGATCGGCAAGACCCTGACCATTGATGAACTTTTCAGCACCTACGGGTATAAAGCAGTTTTCATCGGTTCCGGTGCGGGGCTTCCCAAATTCATGAACATCCCCGGAGAAAATTTGAACGGTGTTTATTCGGCCAATGAATTTCTTACCCGGATAAACCTGATGAAAGCCTACATGACGGATAGTTCAACTCCCATACACCGGGGCAAAAAGGTTGCCGTAGTGGGGGGTGGCAACGTTGCTATGGACGCAGCCCGCTGCGCCAGGCGTTTGGGCGCGGAAGTAACGATTGTCTACCGCCGGACGGAAAAGGAAATCCCCGCCCGGCTTGAGGAAGTGGAACACGCCAAAGAAGAAGGCATTGTTTTTCAGTTCCTTACGAGTCCCGTAAATATTGCCGGAAATGAAAAAGGCTGGGTCAACAAGATCGTCTGCCAGAAGATGGCGTTAAGCGAACCGGATGAATCAGGGAGGGCCCGGCCCGTACCTCTGGAAGGGAGTGAAGAAGAAGCCGAGGTAGACTGCGTAATTATGGCTATTGGCACTTCGCCCAATCCTCTTATCAAGTCTACCACCGCGGGCCTTGATACCCAAAAATGGGGCGGAATCATCGCGGACGAGGAAACCGGACAAACTTCCCGCAGGGGGATATTCGCGGGGGGAGACGCGGTTACGGGGGCCGCCACGGTGATTCTTGCTATGGGCGCGGGGAAGAAAGCGGCGGAGGCGATAGACGCCTATATAAAAAGCATTTGATGGAGCCAATGGGCATGGCTGAATATTTAACCCTGAAAACTTCAAACTGCAAAAACTGCTACAAATGCATACGGCATTGTCCGGTTAAATCAATACGGTTTGAAAACAACCAGGCCCACATTGTGGAGGAGGAATGTATTTTGTGCGGCCGCTGTTTTACAGCCTGTCCCCAAAATGCCAAGGAAATCCGGGATGATCTTGGAGTCGTCCAGGCGTTGATTGAAAACGGGACTCCGGTATACGCCAGCCTGGCCCCTTCCTTTACGGCCAACTATGGAGGATTAGACATTAATACGATGGAAAGAGCCTTAAAACAATTGGGATTCGCCGGAGCTGAAGAAACCGCCGTAGGCGCAGCCATTGTAAAAAGGCAATACGACGCTATGCTGAAAAACGAAACCCAGGATGTGATCATCAGTTCCTGCTGTCATAGCGTGAATCTTTTGATTCAGAAATACTACCCCGCCGCCATACCCATGCTGGCCCCGGTTCTCTCCCCCATGCTGGCCCACGGCATGGATTTGAAGCGCCGTTATCCCGGCGCCCGGATCGTATTCATAGGTCCCTGTATTTCCAAAAAAGACGAAGCCGAAAGGTACGCGGGACCGCCGGACAAAACACTTACTTTCAGGGAACTATCCCGCTGGCTGGAACAAAAGCATATCAGCCTTGATAAAAATTCTCAGGGAAAGGCCGAAGCGGAGACGCCGCAATCCACTAAAGATTCGGGGCGCGGTCTTACCCGGCTTTTCCCTACCGCCGGGGGTATTCTCCGTACTATGGTCAAGGAAAATCCCCGGTACGCTTACTTTTTCGTTGATGGAATTGATAACTGTATCAGTTCAATTGAAGACCTTGTCCGGGGAAAGCCGCGTTTGCCGGAGCAGCCGCCGGAAAAGTGTTTTATCGAGATGTCCGCCTGTACCGGAAGCTGCCTTGGAGGGCCGGTGATGTCGGCCTTCACGCCGTCGGCATCTGCGCCGGCCCCGGTGCGGGATTATATCACTGTCTCCCGTTACGCGGGGGAAAAAGATTTTGAAACTTTTTCGTATTCAGCCGGGGAATTGGATAAAAAATTTGTTTCCCTTTCGCCGCGCCGGATTCATCTGGGAACGGGGGCCGTTGAAGAAGTGCTCCGCAAACTGGGAAAAACCAAACCGGAACATGAATTGAACTGCGGAAGCTGCGGTTACAATAGCTGCCGGGACAAGGCCCGGGCGGTATTGGAGGGAAAGGCAACCCTGACTATGTGTCTTCCTTACCTGAAAGAACGGGCCGAATCTTTTTCCGATAACATCATTACCAATACCCCCAACGGAATAATTGTCCTTAACGAAACTCTGGAAGTTCAGCAGATCAACGCCGCGGCCTGCCGGATCCTCAACATTAATCCCCAGGATATTCTGGGAGATCAGGTAGTCCGTATTCTGGACCCCATGCCGTTTATCGAAGTATGCCGGCAGGGAAAAAATGTGTACAACCAGCGCGTATACATGGCGGATTATGAAAAGTATATAGACCAGACTATTATCCACGATAAAAACTACCACATTATCATCGGCATCATGCGGGATGTTACGAATGAGGCGGCCCGAAAAGCGGCCAAGGAAGAGTTTAACCGGGAAACTATTGAGATTACCGACAGGGTGATTAAAAAACAGATGCGGACGGTTCAGGAGATTGCTTCCCTCCTGGGGGAGACTACGGCGGAAATCAAGGTTGCTCTGACAAAATTGAAGGAAACTCTGGGCCATGAATGAACTTTGTACTGACATGGGTTTTGTGAATCTCAACAAGTACGGAGAGGAACTCTGCGGCGATCATGTTGAGATTGCCCCTGTGGAAGACAAACTGACCGTGATGGTACTGGCTGATGGTCTGGGGAGCGGGGTTAAAGCCAGTATTCTTTCCACGTTAACTGCCAAAATTATATCTACCATGATGGCAAATTTCCTTACGGTCGAAGATTGTGTCGATACCATTGCCGCTATCTTACCGATCTGCAAGGAACGGCAAATCGCCTACTCCACTTTTACCATTATCCGTATCGCTGATAATCAGAATGCGGAGATTATCCAGTACGATAACCCGCATGTGATTCTGCTCCGGCATGGGAAAAATTTTGATTATCCAAAAACCGCGGAAATTATCGAGGATAGTTCAACCGGTGAAGACCTGTTTACCGGACGGAAAACTATTTATAGAACCCGGATTGAGCTGCATGAAGATGACACTTTTATTGCTATGACTGATGGGGCGATTCATGCCGGAATGGGACAGAGTTTCAACTTCGGCTGGCAGCGGGAAAATGTCATAGCGTTTATGGAGGGCATATATAACCGGGAGTATACCGCCAAGACATTGAGTACCATGCTGTTGGATAAATGTTATTCCTTATACAACGGTAAACCCGGTGACGATACTACGATCTGTACCGTAAAAATTCGCCGCCGTCAGCCAATCAATCTGCTTGCCGGTCCTCCGTTAAACCCTGCAGACGTTCCTAAAATGATGGGTCTCTTTTTTTCCAAGGAGGGGAAACACATAGTCTGCGGTGGGACTACTTCGGCGTTGGCGGCGGAATTTTTGAGGAAACCCCTGGAGACGGGTATTCCGCGTTATACGGATCCGGATATTCCACCCACTGCGAAGATACGCGGGGTAGATCTGGTTACCGAAGGGGTTGTTACCATCCACAAGGTGCTTGAATACGCCCAGGATTATATAGGGGACAACGGCAGTTATGCCCAATGGAACGCCGGAAGGGACGGGGCTTCGGAAATTGCCCGGCTTCTTTTTGAAGAAGCTACGGATATTAATCTTTACGTAGGTAAGGCCGTTAATCCGGCCCATCAGAATTCCGACCTGCCTGTCCCGTTTAGTTTAAAGATGCGTTTAATTGATGAATTGGCGGATTGTCTGAAACAAATGGGGAAAAAGGTAAAGGTCAGTTATTTTTGAGGGAACGCGACAAACGGCATGATGAGGGTAAAAACCGGCGTTGCCGGAAAATTAATACAGGTCAGCTTGTGTTGACTTTTTATGGAGGCTCTATATGAGTATGTTTGATTTGAAAGGGAAAGTCGCCCTGGTGACGGGCGCTTCATCTGGGCTTGGCGTTCAATTTGCAAAGGCCCTGGCGGAGCAGGGCGCGAATCTGGCGATTATGGCCAGAAGGCAGGAAAAGCTTGATGAAGTTCGGAAAACCATAGAAGGTATGGGAGTACATTGTCTTGCCCTTAAATGTGATGTACTAAAGAACGATGAAATAAAGGCTGTTGTTGCCAAAGTTAAAGAGCATTACGGCCGCATCGATATTCTGGTGAATAACGCGGGGACCGCCCGGTCAAACCCCGCCGAATCACAGTCCGATGATGATTGGAATGCGGTGATCAACACCAATTTGAACAGCGTGTATTTCGTTGCCCGGGAAGTGGGCAAGGTCATGATCGAACAAAAATACGGCAAGATTATCAATGTGGGGTCAATCCATAGTAGCGCGGCCATGGCTACCAGCCCCTTAAACGCCTATTGCGCCTCAAAAGGCGGTGTACTGATGCTTACCAAGGCGCTGGCAACCGAATGGGCAAAATACAACATTACTGTTAACGCTATCGGCCCGGCATATTTCCCTTCAGAAATGACCGATGCTGTTATGAGCAATCCGGCTTTCGCGAACATCGTTAAGACCTATTGTCCCACAGGCCGGCCGGGAAAAGAGGGGGAATTGGACGGCGCTGTCATTTATTTCGCATCCGATGCATCCAGTTATACAACGGGCCAACTGCTTGCCATTGACGGCGGCTGGACGGCGATTTAATCATCACAAACCACAGGAGGATTGTTTATGGAAAAGATATTTAACAAAAGGAATCTGTTGACATGTGCCCTGCTTCTACCCCTGATTGCCATAGCCGAGGTGCTGCTTTTCTTTCTTAAGCTTCCGGCGTGGCCGGTCATGGTCTGCATGGTTTCTTTCTTCCTTGCCGAACAGGAGCGGGAAAAACTTCCCCATATCGTATTAGGCGGCGCCCTTGGGGAATTGAGTTGCCTGATTCTCAATCTTGCTTTTATACCGCTGATCTGGCTTCCGCTCTTTGGGGACGCGGCCCGCTTTGCTGGTGTTGTGGTCTTTGTTTTGATCTTTGTAGGGCTTATCGTACTGCTGCTCGGCGTCCTCCCAAGATTTTTTAACTCCTTTGCTTTTCTGTTCTTTTTGGCGGCTACCCTTGGATATAAATCCGACACTGTACCGGAACTTCTGGCGAAACTGCCGCTGCCCCTTGTCTGGATAGCCGAAACCCTGGCGGGAGGTACTCTTATCATACTGGGCTGCGTGGGTATCGGAACGGTTGTAAAAAAGGCGGTCACAAAATAGTGCCGGGACAACCGGGCAAAATTGATGGCAGCTGGACGGCGATTTAATTCGATTTGTCTAACGATGTACCATGGAGTTCTGCTCTGTGGTACATCATTGATTTTTTGTACAAGAATTTACGACATTGGTTTTACTAAAATAACGATGGACACCTGCAAGGTAGTATGTTACTTGACTTTTTGTCCTGGAAGGTATTATTCATAAAATAAGGAACATACATGGAAACCCCTCGAATATCCGCGGCTCCTTCGGTTCGCAGATTGCCTTCATATCTGCCCATTATCCGTAATATGCGGTCTGAAGGGGAAGAGTATATCTCCGGGACTACGATAGCGCAGGAATTACATTTGGAAGCGATCCAGGTCCGTAAAGACTTGGCTATTACCGGTATCAAGGGGAAGCCGAAGAAGGGATACCCTGTAGAGCTTCTCATCAATGCCATTGAACGTTTTTTGGGATGGGATATTCTTCAAGACGCGGTCATAGTAGGAGTTGGTAATTTAGGTACGGCGCTTATCGGCTACCAGGAATTTCAATTAAACGGGCTTAATATTATTGCGGGTTTTGATAATAATCCTAAAAAAATAGGTTCAACTGTTCATGGAATACCGGTTTTTAATATAACAACAATGGACATAAATATTCCTTTTTTCGGTGTCAACATCGCAATTTTGACCGTGCCGACTATTTGCGCCCAGGAAACCGCGGATACCCTCATAAAAGCGGGTATTAGTGGGATATGGAATTTTACCAACACTAAACTCAAGGCGCCTTCCCATGTGGTAGTTCAAAGGGAAGATCTTTCCTCCGGTTACGCTATGCTTTGTACAAAGATGCGTTCAAGGTAAGTCCCGGTAATCGTATAATCCGGTGAGCCTGTTCCAAAACCGCGCGCATTAGCGCACAGTCACTTAGTGCTTATCCGGGAATAAGGCCGGGATGAACGGGGATCAGATTTCTCCAGACAATAACCGCACAAGCAAACTCTACCAGTGCCCGGTAGTTCTCTGCTTTCTTCTCATACCTCA
>JAIRLK010000393.1 GCA_031259515.1 Treponema sp.
CGGCAGGAAACCGAAACCGCCCTTGCCCTGAATGATGCGCACAATCTCTACCGCCGTACGGCGGAGAAGCTGGACCGGATAAAGGCGGAACTTGCCGGAGAGGCGCGGAAGGCGGAAAAGTACCGGCTCTACCGTTCCCAATGCGAGGCCCTTCTGGGCCGTTCCCTGGAGGAGAATCCTGAAGCTGGCATAGCCTTGGCGGAAGCGGGGGAAACGGAGAAGCGGAACGAGAAAGACGAGGCCCGGCGGCGGAAAGAGGAACTCAAGGTTAAGCTGCGGGATGTCCTGGCGGAACTGGCGGAACTGGAAAAGGGCATACCCCGTTACCCGGAGCCTCCGACCCTGCTCAGACAGGCTTTGGAAGAAGCGGGTATCACCGCGCATTTTCTTGCGGACCTGGCGGATGTAACCGACCCCGCCTGGACCGACGCGGTGGAAGGCTGGCTCAATACCCTCCGTTTCGCGGTACTGACGCCGCCCGGCCAATTTCAGAACGCCCTGGAGATTTACGACCGCCTTCCCCGTTCGGTGGCGGGAGCGTTTCTGCCCAATCTGGGAAAGATGCGGGGGGCTAAGGCACGGGAGGATTCCCTGGCGGCTCTTGTCAAGACCGATTCGGTTTACGCCAGGATATACGTCGATTATGTCCTGGGGGACGTGATCTGTGCGGACATCGGGACCCTCAAGAAATACGCCCGGGCCGTTACCCGGGAATGTATGACCTATTCCAGTCATACCGCCTCCCGCATACGCGAAGAGGTCTACCGCCGTCATTATCTGGGCCGGTCGTCCCGAAAGGAGCGTAAGGAGTTCCTTCTTGCCGAGTCGGTACGCCTGCGCCGGGAACATGACGCGGCGGCGGAACAGGAAGAACGGGCGGCCCGGGAGGAGGAGCTTTTCCGCCAGGCGTACAAAACCCTGGTAGAGATGGAGTACCTTTTCCCCTCAATTCAAAAATGTAAGGACTTGGAACGGGAAAGGGCCAAAACCGAAGAGGACCTTGCGGCAATAGATACCAGCGGTTTTGAGGAACTGCAAAACAAACGGGCGGTTCTTCTGGCGCGGATTGGGGAAACCGAAGAAACGCTACAACGGCGTATTAAAGATGAGGGCAGGACCGGGGAAGCGGCGGAGGAAAATAAGGCCAAACTGGCCGGGGTGTCGGAGCATCTGGAAACCCGTGAACAGGCCCTCCGCGTTTTTGGGGAGGAACATCCGGCGGAACTGGCGGACTGCGAAGCCTACGCGGAAGACAAACTACGAAAGACCGGTATTGAGGAGTTACAGAATTCCTACGACTCAACCCTCAAGCACTTCCGCAGCCGCACGGAATCGTTACAGCGGGAGTATCAGAACCTGGTTCAAGCCTATGACCGGGATTTCAACGCCCTCATTTCCCTGCATCCGCAGGACAGCGAGGAGGCCGGCAAAATACTGAACCGGCTTGAAATGTCGGAACTCCCTGAGTACCAGGAGAAGATCGAAAAGGCCCGGCGGGACGCGGAACGGGAATTCAAAGATCATTTCATCGCGGTCTTGAATGAACGCATAGAAAGTACCCGCGAAAGTTTTCGTGAGATTAACGACACCCTGAAGGTTCTCAGTTTCGGACGGGATCAGTACCGCTTTGTTTTGGAGGAACGCCGCGACCGGCGGGGGCAGATCGATATCATCAAGAAAGCCGCCGGGATTCCTTCTCCTGAGGACAGTCTTTTTTCCCAGCTTACGGATCCCGGCGAACTCAAGGCCGCGCAGGACCTCTTTGAGCGAATCCTCTCCGCCAATCTGGATTCGCCGGAGCTGCGGAGCATCTGCGATTACCGCACGTATTTTCATTACGATATAGAGATCAAGGACACCGAATCCATTGAGGAATCTACGGGCAATCCGGTAAAACTTTCCCTTTCCAAGGTGATTCGGGAAAAATCAGGCGGCGAGACCCAGACGCCCTATTACGTCGCCATTGCCGCGAGTTTCTACCGTTTCTTTAAGGACAAACCGGACAAGACCGTCCGGCTCGTCATGTTCGACGAAGCCTTTAACCGTATGGACGACGAACGCATAGGAAAGATACTGGAGTTTTACCGGCATCTGGGCATACAGCTCATCAGTTCCGTTCCGACCGAAAAGATAGAGGCCATGGTTCCCTATATGGACCGCATCAACCTGGTGATACGCCATGACCGCTCCGCCTTTGTCCGGGATTTTCGCCGAAAGGAAAACGCTGAGGCATGACCCGGTGGGAAGAGCGCATAGCCGGGGTTTTTGCCGAACGTTTCCCCCGGTCGGCGGCTGCGGAAAATTTGTTGGGTGGCAGCGGGGATCCCTGTTCGGAAAACGCCTCCGGCGGCCGCCCTTTCAGGCTGACTGCGGAACAGTTGTTCCGGGATTTTGAGACCAGTCCTCCCGACGAAAAAGAAGCCTTTCTTGAAGCAGTTGAACTCCTGGAACAACGGGGGCTTGTCCGTATCCGCTGGGTTCCCCGCCGGAAGCGGGAAGCCCTGGCCTCCCTGGTCTTTCCCGATCCGGCGGCTTTTTTCGCCCTTATGGGGAAGGCTTCTCCCGCCGCCGTAGCTGCGGAAGCCCGGCTGGTTGCGGCGGAGGCTGGACATCTGAAAACCGGCGATACCGTTTCCGCTCCCCCCGCATATACGGAACTGTTCCGCTTCCTCGCCGCCGCTATCAAGCCGGTTGACGCGGTACGGGGCATAGACGCGGCGGCGGTACGGGACATGGCCAAACTCACCGCGTTTCTCGCGGACAGCGGCCCTGGTCCGGGGTTGACTGCCCGGGCTCTTTCCATCGCCCTCTATGCGGACTCCAAGCGGCTTGAAAGCGTCCTTTCCCTCTTTGGGCGCCTTTTGAGCGCCGCGGAAAACCGGGGCGTCTCCGTACCGGACTTCTCCTCCCTTGACCGTTCCTTTCCGGAAACCATGCTGGCGGGAAAACTGCGCTTCTTTTTTGGCGGAGACGTGGGCCGGGAAACCAAACCTATGGAAAACGCCGCCGGGACCATCATCGGCCTTCCTCTGGCGGCTATAACCCGGATAGGGAAGATAGCGCCCCTGAAAGAAGGCGGGCCGGCTGCCCCTCCCTCGGTACTGATGGTTGAAAACAAGGAAACTTTTTACGCCCTTGCCGGTACGCCGGGGACGGGGTATGATGCGGTTCTTTATGCCGGAGGCCACCCGAACCGGGCGGTCAGGGCCCTGGTTGGGGTTCTTGCCGGATCGGGCTTTACGTTTTACCACGCGGGGGATCTGGACATAGACGGCATCCTCATCCTTCAGGAACTGATGGACATGGCGGGAAAGCCGGTTACGCCGGTGCGGATGGACCGTAAAACCTTTGAGCGGTACCGTTGTTATGGCCGCAAGCTGGAGGCGTCTATGCTGCGACGGGCTTCCCTTATCAGAGACGCGGTGAGGAACCTGGCGGGAATCGGGGAACTCATCAAGTTAATTGAAGAAACCGGGCTTGGCGTTGAACAGGAGATTATTGATTCGTATTGAATGTGAGGTGCAATGACTATGCAGGAGGGGGAAGCCACGGATTTTAGTCCGGCCTCGCAACGCCTCCCTGACCCTCCGATCCCAAAGGCTATGGAAGTGTTACTGAGTCTGACCAGTCCGATTCCAGGCCGGGAATTATGCGATTTTTTTATTTTGTTAATATATTTTTTTAAAAATTTCAAAAAATGGTGCATAACAGTCCTGTTATGCGATGTAAAAACCCGTTACGCTAACCGCCGGCATGGACGCCGGCGGGCATTTTTCCCCCATTTTCATTTCATCCTCTTATACTCTTTTATTTTTCTAGTATATCTAAAATAAGTATAAATATCTAATATAACCTGTAACGGCACATCAAGCCATTTGATTATTTTCCTCTTGTATAATCCATTGAAAACAGCAAATGATACCGATAATAAAAAATCATTGCCTTGCAGTCTC
>JAIRLK010000069.1 GCA_031259515.1 Treponema sp.
GTTGAGTCCGCATACGCCCTCCTTACCGATATATACCCCCACGTCAGATCACGGATCTCGGGATCTGATCACAGGAGGCCCCCAACGCCCTAAAGCGCCGGAGGATTAAATAAAGAGGAACTTGCGCTTGTAATTGATTCCCGATTCAGGTTAGAATTACTTCGCGTAAGTCGCAACCCCGGTGGCAGTCTAATCTTGGCAGATACCAGCTGCCCCCGGGGTCCTCTTTATATAAAACCCCAAAAGGTGTGGCCGCCGGGAAGCGGCCGAATATTTCACTCGAATACAATAACTACTATATCGCACTTTGATAAGAATGTCATGGTTTTTTTGAAAAAAATTGAAAAAAATTGAAAAAAAACGATCAATACCGGACTTTCGTGTTACCGTAAGAAAAAGCGGGGATGTCCTGTTTGAGGACATCCCCGCCTTATTGTTAAGGACTGAGCGGCTGCCGGTTAGAACGCCGAGAATCCGGTACCCAGCAGAATGTAGGCAACGATAGCAACCACCACCCCGTAGAGCAGGAAGGGCCAGAAGGTCTTTTTAATAATATCCCCTTCCCGGTTCAAGAGGCCCACCACGGTACACACCGCCACGATATTATGGACGCAGATCATGTTACCCATAGCCCCGCCGGCTCCCTGGGCTGCCAGGATGACGACCCGGGAGAGTCCGAGTTTTTCGGCGATGTCCCACTGGAAGCGGCCGAAAAGCATATCCGAGACGGTATTGGAACCGGTAATAAAGGCCCCGAGACCGCCCACATAGGAAGCAAAGACCGGCCAGACAGAACCCGCCAGGCCGGCCATCGCTTCGGCCATAACCCTGGGCATGGAGAAGAGGTCCCCGGAGACGCCGGCGGCGGCCAGCTGTTCGGCCAAGGCCGCGTTTAAGCTGTAGATACCGGTCCCCGATCCCTGGAATATCTTGACCAGGGCAACCGAGGCGCAAAGGGAGATGGTGGCGGCCTTCATCTTTTTAAGGGTATCCAGCCATGCCTTGGAGACCTTCTCCTTGGGTATCTTATGCATCCAAATCG
This sequence comes from Treponema sp., assembly GCA_031259515.1. Classification (GTDB taxonomy): domain Bacteria; phylum Spirochaetota; class Spirochaetia; order Treponematales; family Breznakiellaceae; genus JAIRLK01. The sequence continues at coordinate 1,043 of JAIRLK010000069.1, forward strand.
TAACAATCGCGATGAGGACAAAGGGAACGGTTCCCGGCAAGTAGAGCAGCTTAACACTATTATCGCTTACCCCGGAGTATCCCAGGATATTCGTAAAGTTGAGGACCAGGTATTTGTTCATCCATGCCTTCAGGGGCAGCACGTCCACCCGGGTGATGACCAGGATGAGGCCAATGAGGATATAGGGCATCCAGGCTTTGATCTGGCTCATCTGGGGCTTCAGTTCCCCTTTTTCGTTATAGGCGATTTCCCCGGTCCAGCTCTTTTCCCACTTGGAAACCTCCCCGAAGGTCCAGACATCCTTGGGGATGCAGAACCCCCGTTTGGCCCCGAACATGACGATCCCCAGACCTATCAGGGCCCCCACCAGGGAGGGAACTTCCGGTCCGACTATCCAGGCCACCAGCAAATAGGGAATGATAAAGGAGAAGGCCGCAAAGAGGCAGAACTTCCATGCGGCAAAGCCGTCTTTCCACGAGCGGGTGGGCCCAAAAAACCGGGTGATAAAGCCCAGCATGAAGATGGGGATGATAATCGCCATGGGGGAATGCATGATGGTAACGGTTTGCCCGATGACCTTGAGGAAGGCCCCGGGGGATTCGAAGGTCCCCGCCTCCACCGCGGCGGCGATGACCGATTGCAGGGAGGTCCCGAAGCCGCTTATGATGGGGGTCCCCACCGCGCCGAAGGTGACGGGGAAGGAGTTAAAGGCCAGGCAGAGGACCGCCGCAGCCATAGGCGGGAAGCCCAGGGAAAGCAGCAGGGGAGCGGCCAAGGCCGCCGGGGTTCCGAAGCCCGCGGCCCCTTCGATGAAGGCGCTGAACATATAGCCGATAATGATGGCCTGCACCCGCATATCCTTACTGATGCTCTGCATCCCGTACTGAATGGTTTCCATACCCCCGGATGCTTGCAGGGTATGCAGGATGAGCAGGGCGCCGAATACGATGATCAGGACGCTTGCGGCGCTGCTGATCCCCTGGAGACTGAGGGCGAAGACATAGGGGACGGGAAGCCCCCACACGAGGATCGCCAGGACCACGCAGGTAAGCCATGCGATGGGCATGGCTTTCATGGCGCCCAGTCTCAGTCCCACCATCAATACGAGGGCAACTAAAATAGGAACTAATGCAATAAGAGCGAGAATAGCTATAGACATATCTTTCCTCCTATCAGGCTTTTGCCTCTTTTACCATGACCGCGATACCATCGGGGATCGCGGTGATCGCCGCCTGGGGATTCTTGAGCAGGTCTTCCGCCTTTTTCACCGCCTCTTCCAGGGAATGGGCGGGGATCATCTGGAATTCCTTGATCATCTCATCAGGGGCATCGGACACATAGATCACCCGCGCATGCTGCAAGACCCGGGATAAAATTTGGGATTCCCATTGATCCGGGCGGGTTTTATTCTTCGGTGTTTTTAAAAAGGTTTCGGTCATCCGTGGCAGATTCTTTTCTTCCACAAAGGTTTTGTAGAATTCGTCCCCCCCGTGGCCGTCATTGGATTTGGCAAGCATGATGATAACCCCGTCTTTTTTAACGGTGGCCTCCGCAGCGGTCATCCCCTTTACCGCCTGGTAAATGTTCTGGTCCAGGGGATAGCCCCCGTTGGTGGTAATGACGATGTCCGCAGGAACCGCCTCCACCTGACACATTCCGGCGAGAAAATCCCGCCCGGTCCGGTGGGCCAAGTCCACATCCCCGGATACGGCGTGGATCACTTCTTTTTGGGAATTGATAACCACGTTGCAGACAAAGGCCAGCCCGGCGGTCCGGGCGGCGTAGAGCATATCGATGTGAATCGGATTGCCCTCAACAATGCCCGCCCGGGCATAGGGACTGGCGATGAATTCCGCGTTGTGGTTGTACAGCACCGTCTCCCGGTTTACGATACCGGGGAGGACGCTTTTCCTCCCACCGGAATACCCGGCAAAAAAGTGGGGTTCGATGAATCCCTCGGCCACCAACAGATCCGCCTCAACGGCCGCTTTGTTGATGATAATCTCCCCTCCGGAGGGAAGTTTTCCCAGGTTCACCACCTCCGGGGAATCACAGTCGTGGATCAGGATTCGTTCCTTTTCCACGATACCGGCGCCAAACTTGTTGACGAGTTCCTCCCTGGTGGTTTCCCGGTGGAATCCCGTCGCGATGAGGATGGTGATGTCGGCCTGGGGATTTCCCTTTCTGATTTCCGCAAGCATGGGGGGGATAATCACCTTGCTGGGTACCGGACGGGTATGATCGCTGGCGATAATCACCACCCGCTGTTTTCCCTCGGCCATGACGCTGAGTTTGGGGGTTCCGATGGGATTTTCCAGCGCCTGCCTGACCAGTTCCTCCTGGGATGCGGGCGCCTTATAGTGATGTATCCGGGAGACGAGTTCGGCCTTAAACCGATTATCAGGAATAGTATACTTCCAC
>JAIRLK010000081.1 GCA_031259515.1 Treponema sp.
TTGAGACTGCCCGCAGCGGCAATGAACTTCTAAAGGTTTTTAGGGAAACCGCCTATCAGAACGAAATAGGCCCCGGCGTATATGATATTCATTCACCGCGGATACCGTCTGTTGCCGAATTCAGGCAACAGATTTCCGCCTGCCTTGAGGTGGTTGATAAAAACAAAATGTGGGTAAACCCCGATTGCGGCCTTAAAACAAGAAGATGGGAAGAAGTGCGGCCCGCGTTAAAAAACATGGCGGAAGCGGCCGCAGCTGTCCGCAGGGAAATTTCCCGTACCCTTTGAAATAGTTGTTTCTCCTTAAAATTTGTAGACAACTATACCTAAAAAGCATCAAAATTGGTTCTCAAAGAAGCTGGTTTTGGATCTTTGAGAGAGGAAATTGGCTTTCTGAGAACCAAAACCGGCTTCCGGAGCGAGGAAATCGAACGTTATGAATAACCCTGTCCGGTATCGCATCGGCCAAGGTCAGGTCGGGGAATACTTCATGCCGGGAGGAAGGGGGCCCCTCCGTCCTATGCGCCGTCGGCGTCATTCCAAGGTCGCCAGCATGATGGCCTTGATCGTGTGCTTGCGGTTCTCCGCTTCGTCCCAGGCGCGGCTTTGAGGGCCGTCGATCACCTCGGCGGTAACTTCCTCGCCCTTGACCGCCGGAAGGCAATGGAGGAAAATGGCGTCTTTGCGGCCGGTTTTGTCCATTAGGGCCTGGTTGACCTGGTAGGGTTTAAGGAGGGCAAGCCGCTCCTCCCGCAGGGATTCTTCGCCCATGGAAACCCAGACGTCGGTGTAGACCGCGTCCGCCCCTTCAACCTCGGCGGTGTCGGCGGTAACGCGGATCTCCGCGCCGGAAACCGCAGCCAGGGGGGCGCAGGTTTCCATCAGGCCGGCGTCGGGATTGAGGCTGGTGGGGGTTACTACGGTAAAGTGGACTCCCAGCTTGGCGCATATCACCATGAGGGACCGGGCCACGTTGTTTCTGCCGTCGCCTACAAAACAGAGTTTTTTGCCCCGGCAGGGCCCGAAACTTTCTTCCAGCGTCATGATATCCGCCAGGGCTTGGGTGGGGTGGAAGCTGTCGGTAAGGCCGTTATAAACCGGAACCCCCGAGTATTTGGCCAGGGCCGCTACGGTAGATTGTTTGAAACCCCGGAACTGAATGGCGCTGAACATTCGGCCCAGGACGCGGGCGGTATCTTCAATGGATTCCTTGGCCCCTAATTGTATGTCCTGGGTGGAAAGAAAAACCGGATGCCCCCCTTCTTCCCCAAAGGCGGTTTCAAAGGCGCAACGGGTTCTGGTGGATCGTTTCTCGAAAAGTAGCGCCAGGGTCTTGCCCGTAAAGCGGTCATGAACCTCGCCCCGTTGCTTTTCGGCTTTTACCCGGCTGGAGAGATCCAGCAGGCGGCGGATTTCTTCTTCCGAATAATCAAGCCAGGTTAAGAGAGAGCGTCCCTTAAAAGTGTTCGAATCGAAAGTTTCCAAATTCATAATGCCTCCACTAATCAAATTCCTACGGATAGTGTATACTGATTTAAGGTTGAATTGCTATGATACGAATCTTGTTTTCCCTGCGATTTCAGGCACAATTAAGGCGTACTCAGCCGGTTTTATACAAATCAGTAGAGAATTCCATCACGGAAGCCATTAAAGCGTCGGGAGGAATACCGAATTTTAAACGCCGGTATATCACCGCGTCTTTCGACGAAAAGATCATAGGCTTTTGGATCGATATACTAACCGTGGTGGAGGCCATTGGTAAGACGATGGACGCCGCCGCCTCTGAATTGTACGGCTATATTGCCGTTCTGGGCCGGGATTTGGAGGATGATATCATTCAGCGCTTCTACCGTATCTCTTCAGGGGAAGGCGGTATCTGGTGCGATCCTCATGTCCAAAAATCCCTGTCGGCCTATGGCTCTTTTGAAAATCCCCTGGAGGGGGGGAAGAACAATTCCGCCGTTGCGGGATATGCCCGGCTTAAAGACATACATTCGTCTCCGGGAGGAGGGGAGGGCGGGGAAACCCAGGCCGAAAAGTTTTTCCCCTACCGCGAAAGGATACAGCGTACTTTGCAGCAGGGGGAGACCCGGAACGCCCTTCTCGCGGGGCCCCGGTTCATAGGCAAGCGGGAAGGACTGCGCCGGTACTGCGCTTCCCTGATAGGCGATACTCCGCCGCTGGTCGTTACCTTTGGGGCCGGGGGCGGCGGGGTAAGCTGCCTGGCGGATGCCCTTACTCAACCGATTCGCGCCTTTATCGCCCCCCTGACCGGGAAAGAAGTTATGGAAGAATTGGATGCTCTGGGAACCTTGATAGGCCGGGAGCGGTTCCGGAACCAGTATTCCGCGTACCGTCTTTCCCAGGTGAACCGGTTTCTCCATCTCTTATGTGAAACCTATGCCGTTGCGGTGAAACAGGCCCGCCGGACTCCCATCCTCATTCTGGAAAATATTCATGAAGCTGAAATTGAGGCTGCCCAGGCCTTTGCCGGCTGGTACAAGGCGGCTTCGAGCAAGTCCGGGTTCCTGGTGTATGGAACCTGTTCCGATGCGTTCCGGTCTGAACCGTCCGAACGGGCGTTTTTAGGCGGTACGCGCTTTGTTCCTGAACCGTGGTTCCGAATCTTCCCCCGAGTGCTACAATTCCCCCCCGACGACTTTATGCCGCCGCCGCCGCCCGCGTTATCCCTTGACCTCTGCGAAATCGCCTATGTCTTTGCCCTCTTCCGGCGGTATTTTCCCCCTTCCCAGTTCCCTCTCCTTTTCGAAGAAGCGGGTATAAATCCCCGTATGGCGGCCCGGACCCTGGACTTCTTTGTCCGGGAGGGGCTCGTTGATTTTCGGGAAGATCCCCTGCTCAGGATCGCCGGTTTTATTTCCTGGGCAGAGGAGACCCTGGGCGAACGGAAGGATTACGTCAGAACCGTTGTTTTAGACCGCATCCTTGCCTGGGTAACCAAACGGCGGTTTAACCCCTGTTTTAACGCGCTCAAAGCCATCGCAGATTTGGGCGGTCAGGGGTCGGACGCCCTGGTTCTGGATTGCCTTATGGGGGATATCGTAAACGGAACCTATCAGGAACTGGATGAAGCCGTCAATACCGTACTGTTCGAGACCCTGGCAGGGTCAACGCGCGCTTCCCTGCTCCGGTACATTACCGCCACCGGCAAAGCCCTGCTTCACGGAATGGAAGAGGATATCCGCAGCGCTTTTCTCGTCGCACCCCCGGAATCCGAAGCCTTCCCCCTCTACAAGGCCCGTATCGCTATAGACATGGCGGGGTACTATTTGAGCATACAGGACAGCTATTCGGCCCTTAGCGCCGTCAAGCAAGCCATGATACTGAGCCAGGCCCAGGAAAGAGGGAAAGGGCTTGTTCAGGTCTACCGCATCTTTTCCCTGGTGAATGTGTCCCAACAGCGTCTGGACGATGCCTTGGAGTATTTTACCTTTGCTATTGAGCGGGCTGAACTCATCGGCGCCCAGGATGAGTTGGCCTCGGCAGCCTACTATGCCGCGGGGGCTCACTTTCTGTTCGGCAATATCGCCAAGGCCGAACGTCTGGCCCTCCAGTCCGAGGCGGCCGGCCTTGCATCGGGCCTGACTGAGTGGGCGGACCGTTCCCGTTTCCTGTTGGGGCGGCTCCGCTTTGAAATCGGCCGGTATCAGGACGCCCTGGACATCTTCGAGGACCTGGAAAGCCGGAGTCCGCCTTCTTCAAACCGGGCCTTGGTATGTTCCGCCTGGATATTCAGAACTGATGTATTCTTAAACCGCTCCAATCCCCGCGTTCCCGGCGCTATGAACTACGACTCCCGGCTTTTTGCGCTGGAGGCCGCCTACCTGTCCGGCAATTACCAGGAGACCGTAACCCTGGCGGAAGCCCTGTCCATGTCCCTGCCGGAGGGAAACTTTCTCTTTGTCGAACAACCCGACTGGCGGAGCGGTTTTTCCCAGTGCGAGCTCCTCATCTTTTCGCTGAAGAATTTCTTTTCCCGGATCCTCTCCACCTACCGCGCCCTGGCCCTCTGCCGGGTAAATCAGCCCGACGTAACGGAACAGGTGAAAAGCGAAGCCGGGAAAGGCGCTGAGCGGGAAGCTCAGGATTGCCTCCGCCGCATCCTGCGGGAGGAGGGCCTGCCCCAGACGGATCCCAACGACGCCTTTTACTATTACGCCTATTATTGCGTTCTCCAGGAAACCGGCGCGGTGGAAGTGGACATGAATACCGCCGTCAGCCTGGCTTTTAAGCGCCTTCAAAGCCGGGCCAGCCGCATTGACGATTTGAACATCAAACGCTCGTACCTCTCCCTTAACTACTGGAATAAAGCCCTGGGTCAGGCAGCCAAACAGCACAATCTCATTTAAGGAGCCGGCGGCTGGATCCCCGGCAAAAAGTTTTGCGGTTTTTCCGTGGGCAGTATTTCCTGTCAAGAATTAACAGATGGTAGATGGGCCGAAGGTCATTCTGAAATTTTAAAGATTCTTTTGAAAAAAGATATAATGGCGTTCAGGATTCTCCTGAAGAAGCCGGGATTTTTCAGTTTATTAAGTTCCCGGGCAGCCTGGATGATTTCCTCATTGCTGAATTCCTGACGCTGGATGTTTTCTTCGATTTCGTATTCCAGACGGGTAACTTTTTCGCTTACATCCGCTACCACCGCGTTGATGCTCTTCCAGCCCAGGTATTTGGCGGCTTCCAGCCTGCGGCCCCCGGCGATAAGGATGTTGTTTTTGGTTACCATGATGGGGTTGATCTGGCCGAAGCGTTTCATACTTTCCGCCAGGCCGGAGATATCCCCCATGTCATGACGTATCCGCTTTTTTACGATGATGTTTTGTATAGGAATTTGCATAGCCTTTCACAATCTCTTTAGTCCAAAAGAGGATTATAACTCGGCAGTTCCAAACCGTATCCTTCCATGTCGCGGGAAGCGCTCTGGTTCTGTTGATTCTGAGGCGTAGTGGTTCGGGACCCTTGAGCCTGCCCCTGATTTCCGGAAGACGGAAGAAAATCAAGGTCCAGTTCCGGCATTCTGAGATCCTGCAAAATCGCCGTGTCGTCTATGCCCATGGCGTTGAGGTTCAGTCCCCGTGAGGCAATGACGGTTACCGGGGTGTTCCCGTGTACATCGCAGTAAGCTGCGGGCTGGGTCCCCTCCAGGAAGGTAAGGGTAACGCCGCTGGGACATGCCGGGCTTTTTAGCAGCCCGGTCTGGGTGCAGACCGTTACATCGACAAGCCCGTCGGCGGGACGAATAAAATTCTTCTCGGGAAGCCCCAGGTGGATTTCCCGCATGTAGTCCCCCCAAATCGGCCCGGCCAGGGTCGCCCCGGTTAGGGAAAGCCCCAGGGAATTCCCCGGCTTGTCAAAACCGAACCAGATGGCGGTGGTATAGTAGGGGGTATACCCCACAGCCCAGGCGTCGGACCAGTTCTGGGTGGTGCCGGTTTTCCCCGCTGCGGGGATATGGTACCGCGCGCCATTCTCATCCCGAAAGATGAATTTGCCCGATACCGAAGCCAGGGTACCCACATCCAGGGTCTTTTTCAGAAGCCCCGTCATGACATAGGCGTTCTGCCGGCTTATAATCTGAATATCGTTCCCCATACGGCGCTGTTTTACCCGCAGTTCCCGTTCCGGGTCCAGGATTATCCGTCCGTTCCGGTCTTCTACGGCCCGTATCGCTATAGGCGTTACATCCTGTCCCTGGTTCGCAAAGACCGCGTAAGCCCTGGCTATCTGAATGGGGGCCACCGAGATAGTACCCAGGCCCATGGGGTAGAGCCGGGGAAAGGTCCGCCGTTTGGCCGCCGGGTCGTAAACCATCAGGAGCTCCGCCGCCCGGTCTATGGCCGCGTCAAAGCCTATGGCATCCAAAATCTTCAAAGAAGGCACGTTCATAGAATTAGCCAGGGCGTTGTAGAGGAGGACCGGACCCTTCCATTCCCCCCGGAAATTCAGCGGGAGGTAGGGAGTGCCGTCTTCATTATGGAAGACAATAGGCAGATCGTAGATCAGCGTAGAGGGGGTGAATTGCCGGCTGTCTATGGCCGCCGAATAGTACAGGGGCTTAAAAGAGCTTCCCGGCATGACCCGGCCCTGGGTTGCCCGTATCAACTGGTTCGATTCGTCGTATTTGGACCCCCCGATGATGGCCTTGATATACCCTGTCTCGCTTTCAATAGTGATGAGCGCCCCTTCCACCACGTTTCTTTCAGTAGTGTTTTTCATCTCCCCATAGGCGATATTGGTTATGTCCTTCAGATCCGGCAGGCCGAAGACCAGGGCCGCCATATCCACCACCGGGTTCACGACCTTGGTGTACCGGGACTTGGCCTTCTGTTCGGTTTGGGCGTCCGAGGTTGCGTGAATGCCCTCAAGGTTGAAAGAGAGAGAGAGGAGGTCTATCACGGGAATATATACCCGTTCGGCCTTTTCCAGCCTGGCGCCACGGGACCGGGAGAATTCCCGGTTGGCCCTTTCAAGCCCCTGGGCCATGTATTTTTCAGCGGCCTCCTGAAACTCCAAATCCAGGGTGGTCTGTACGGTATACCCGTCCCGATAATAATCCATGGTCCCGTACATCATGTCGTCCAGTTCCCTGCGGACATATTCACTGAACCAGGGCGCCTTGTCTTCCCGGTTATAATAGGCCGAGGTTGAGGCCCGGGTATAATCGTAGTTGTCCCAGTATTCAGTGAAAGACGCTTCCGCCGCTTCGGCTGTGGTATAGCCCAATTCTATCATGCGGTCCAGCACCGACTGCTGCCGGTTCATGGCGACATTGGGGTTGTCCAGGGGATTATACCGCGCGGGGCTTGAAAGCTGGACCACCAGGATCGCCGCCTCCGCCAGGGTAATATCTCTGGCGCTGTGGCCGAAAAAGAACTTGCTCGCCGCCTCTACCCCGTAGACCCCGGGACCCATGTACATATAATTGAGGTAAATTTCAAGAATTTCGTTTTTGGTATACCGCCTTTCCATTTGGATGGCCCACCAGAGTTCCCGTATCTTCCGGGAATAGGACTTTTCGGTACGGTCCGTATAGAGGGTACCCGCCACCTGCTGGGTGATGGTCGAGCCGCCCCCCAGGGTCCTGCCGGTCAACTGGCCGTACAGAGCCCGGGCAATCCCCCGTACACTGAATCCCCGGTGGTTGTAAAAATCCGGGTCTTCCCGGGCCAACACCGCGTAGATAAGGTGCTGGGGCAGATCGCTCAACGAAACCAGTTCCCGTTTTTCGTCCGCGGAGAACTCGGTGATAAGGGTCCCGTGAATATCAAGGATCTTGGTCGGCAGGGCCGGGGCGAATTCGACAAAATTTTCCTGATTCTTGATGTTCGCCGTTTCCGCCAGGGATAACCCCAAACCCGCTCCCATCAATATCGCAATGATAATCGTGAAGACCGCGAAAACTCTGAGCAGGATACGCTTTTTCATCTTCTATAAATTATAACTAATATGGGGGAATAAAGAAAAGGGGCGGGCCAGGGATCCCAGCAATTCAAAGTATCACCCGTTATCCATTCAAATTTTCAGGGAAATAGCTCTAATATTTTAAAAATCTCGAATAATGTATAAAACAGTAGACAGATTATAAAATAAAATGGCCTAAATATATCTTT
>JAIRLK010000212.1 GCA_031259515.1 Treponema sp.
AAACGGGCTGCGGGAAGATTATGTGCTTAAAGCGGGCGACCGTCTAAAAATACCCCGGAGCGGAGAAACGCCGGTGATTTCGGCGGCGGAAAAAATCCCGGCAGGGCCGGTGGAAACCGGAGCGGCGGCGTTGCCAGCCGACAGTGGCGGCGTCTCAAACGGCGGGACGGTCGGCGGCATCGTAGAGGGGATTGGCGTTCAGCCGGCTGTCCGGCAAACCATCCCCGCATCGCCCGATGCCGGAGGCGGCCAGACACCGTGGCCGGTACGGGTAAAAGAATTGGCCTATATGACAGGGAAATTGTACGGCGTAGTTATCTTGGGCGAGCGTTCCGAACCGGTAAAAAGCCTCAGCGGGGGGACAGTGATTTCAGCCGGGCCTTACCGGGGTTTTGGAAAAGTTGCCATAGTACAGATGACAGGAGGCTATTTATACGTTTACGGCGGCTGTGAAAGCCTGTCGGTAAGAGAAGGCGACCGGGTTGTTCCGGGAGCCGAAATAGGCCGCTTAGGATTGGACGGGGCTGCCTCAAAACCCCAGCTTTTCCTGATGGTGTACAAAAACAATAAGCCCATCGATCCCGCAAAGGCTCCACGAACCTGACGGCGGTCCCCTCCGCAACTTGTCGAAAGTAAAGTATAGTGAAGAAAAAGTTCTGAAACCGCGTTACGACTGAATAGTTAAAAAGAGTGAAAGATGTTATTGTACAGGTAAAAGTTTGTCGTGTTTGTGCAAATATGGTAAAAACGAGGTGTCATACCAGATGAGTGAAGCGGGGTTTGAAAAAAGCCGGATTAAAAAAAGGTATCAGGAACGTCCCGGAAACATAAAAAAAGTCAAACCGGTAAAGGAAACCGATCCCCTGGCTTTATATTTCAAACAAATTTCTCACTTTCCGCTTTTGACGGTACAGGAAGAGCGGTTCATCGGTGAAAAGATTATGCGCCATAGGGATCAATTGGCTGAACTGGAAGGCAGATATAAAGACAGGGAGTACGATCAGGCTTACAAAAAGGAAAAGGCCGCCATCGACAGTTCCATGCTCCACTACAAAGACATGATGATCAATTCCAATCTTCGCCTGGTGGTTTCCATCGCAAAAAATTACCAGCACCGGGGGCTGTCCCTACAGGATCTCATCAACGAGGGCAATATCGGCCTTATCGAGGCTGTGGGGCGTTTTGACTATACGCGGGGCTGCCGTTTCTCGACCTACGGTACCTGGTGGATACGTCAGGCGATAATCAAGAGCATTGCCGACAAGGGCCGGGTAATCCGTATCCCTATTCATATGCTTAACATTATCAAGAAGTGCTACTTTGTGGCAAAACAGCTCACCCAGGACTTGGGCCGCGATCCTAGCGAGGAAGAGCTTTCCGAATATTTGGGTGTGCCGATAAAAAAGGTAAAAGAAATTGTCAAACTTTCCCAGGAAACCACGAGTCTTGATACTATCATTGACGAGGGCAATCTTACCCGGCTTGCGGACATGATAAAAGACGACACGATGGAGGAACCTTTCGAAATGGTTTTCTCCGTAACCTTGCAGGAAACACTGGACAAGATTCTTTCCAACCTTTCGGACAGGGAGATGAAGATCATCCAGCTCCGTTTCGGTCTGACCGGAAAAGGCCCTCTTACCCTGGAAGAGACCGGAAAGCTCATGGGTATCACCCGCGAGCGTGTCCGGCAGATACAAGAAAAAGCTACCTTCAAACTCCGTAATTTGAAACAGCTCACCGAATTAAAAGAAGATCCATAGGCGAACCTAAAGGTCCGCCCTGGAAACCATGCGCTTGTCATCGCGGCCCTTTCAATCATTGTCGTCGGCCTAACACATTACCCGGAAATACATGGAAATTATACTGGCAAAATGAATTGAAAACTCTGTAAAGTTTTATGGTTTTTGAGGTACAGGCCGGCAGGACCTAATGAAAAACAATAAGAAACGATGGAAGATTTGAAAAAATCGTAAAAAATGTTGTGACAAAAATCGGAACCTCATATAATATTGATGCAGGGGAACGCCGATGGACGAACAATACGCTCTCATATATTTTGACTCCTCTATACCCATGGGACTAACCTGCCAGAATATCAGGCGGATGAACGTACATTGGAATAACGAGATTGAACTGATCATTGTGCTGAACGGCAGCCTCACGGTTTCATGTAACAACCGGCTTATTACCCTTAACGAAGATGATGTTTTGGCCGTTAATGAAAATATTCTACATGGCATATAATCAGAGAAGGGAGCGCTGTTATAGTTTCTCCCAATGTGTTACCATCTGAGATAGCCAATGCTTTAACCAAAATGATGAAGAAAAGAATGATTAATGACAAAGAAGAAATGATAGATATAATGCAATAAAGGAGTATATACTATGTTCACCATGAACAAACAGGCCGTGCGGGCGGACGCGCTGCTCTTGCTTACCGCGTGTATTTGGGGTTTTGCCTTTGTTGCCCAGCGTACCAGTATGGGATATATGGGGCCTTTTACTTTTAACGGTATTCGTTTTTTACTGGGGAGTTTTTCCCTTGTCCCGCTGATACTTTTCCGCCGGCGCGCCTCCGCTAACGGGAAACCCGCGCCGCTGAGTTTCAGGGTTTTTCTTGTTTCGTCGTTTCTAGCGGGGATATGCCTTTTTCTTGCGGCCAGCTTGCAACAGATCGGGGTCATCTATACTACAGCGGGAAATTCCGGGTTTATCACCGGCCTTTACGTGGTGCTCACCCCCATTGCCGGAATTTTTCTGGGCAAGAAAACCCGTCTCCCCACATGGATAGGCGCGGCGCTGACTGTTACGGGCCTTTTCTTTCTCAGCGTGGCTTCGCAGATATTCGGCAGGGACGTTTCTGCCGGGTCTTTCATCATCAACCCCGGCGACCTGATCGTCGCCGTAAGCGCCGTCTTCTGGACTCTCCATGTGCTTGTCATAGACAGCCTAGTACAACGGATAGACGCGGTGATTCTTTCCGCAGGGCAATTTTTCTGTTGCGGCCTTCTCTCTCTTATCATAGCTTTGTTTACCGAGACAATCGTTCCCGCGCAATTAAACGCCGCTCTTATCCCGATCCTGTACGGCGGTATTTGTTCCGTGGGAATTGCCTACACCCTTCAGGTAGTCGCGCAAAAATTCGCGCCCCCGGCCCACGCGACGATCCTTCTGTCCCTGGAAGGCGCGTTTGCCGCCATTGGCGGTGTGCTGATACTGTCCGAATCTCTGGGACTATGGACATTGCTGGGTTTCGTGCTCATGTTCGCTGGAATGTTCGCCACCCAGTGGGATGTTATCGCCAAATGACGAGGGGCGTAGTAAGTTAGGAGTTAGAAGGGAGGAGGGAGGAGTTGTCGGTGTTTGGGGGCGGGGTTGCTGCCTGTTATATGCTGCCGCTATTTGTTATTGTGGGAGGCTGTCATTGCGAGGCGTGGCGAACTAAAGGTTCGCCTTCGCGCCAAGGCGCGCAAGGTGCGCCAGCAATCCAGACGGGCGTTTGTTGTGTGTGGGCGGTATATGCGGCGGGAGGAGATGAGGGGGATGTTGTGCGCGTTTTTTTCGGCGTTGGCGCGTTACATAAATTGTTTGTAAATATCCGCCATTTTGGTAACGGCAATATCCATCGAGAACCTTTGGGCATCGGCGGTATTATAGCGGGCAATGGTCTTCCGCAATTCAGGGGATTTATAGAGGGTAATAATCAAGCTAACCATTCTGGCCGGCTCATTCAGTTCAAAAAAGAAGCCGTTCCGCCCTTCGCTTATAACATCGACAGCCCCCCGTATCTTTGAACAGAGCAGGGGCAAGCCGGATGCCATAGCTTCAATGTTGCTTACCGCAAGACCTTCCTGCCTGCTGGGGGAAACGTGAATATCCGCGATTTGACAGAGCAGTTCCACATCATTCCGGTAGCCGAGGAAGTGGACGGTTTCCGCCGCCCCAAGTTCGGCGGCGGTTTCCTT
>JAIRLK010000229.1 GCA_031259515.1 Treponema sp.
GTTGGCAAGCTGCTGCTCAATACCGCCAATGGAAAAAAATAAATGAAAAGGAGAAAAACATGAATGCTATCTCCCTGGACCGCCCTTTTCAGCAGTAGGAATTACGAGGCCGTCCGGGGAGACGCGGAGGAAGTCCGCAGTTTTCAGGCTCGCGGGACGGGCGGCATCGGCCAGTATACTGCCGTAAACATGAAACGATGCCAACGGCACGAAAGCCTACACGCGGCCTAGCATAAATAGCGGCAAGTGGACATACCAGCCATAGCGGTAACGCAAACGCGCTTGGCGGTGTATAAACACGGTGATTGCGGACGGTTCGCGCCGCCCGTTACACATAACGGCTCCGCATACGCGGGTCGCATATTTTAAGCTAACGCGGTGGGTGGAACCGCGGCGTGGAGAGGAGAAGCGTAATGGAGCTTTTAGAGCGATTAAAAGAAATGTTTCAATTTTCAAGGAACATGTCAGATGCCATACCGGCCGTTGAAAGTAAATTTACTGACAACGATCAAGCGCCGGTCAAAATAACACTGGACGTTTCCAAAATGCCTTGCCAATCAAGCAATCAGTCTCTTTTAGGAACATGGGAATCAGGATCGCCTAACATTAACTTTGGGCAGTATTTGAAGTTTACCAGAAACCCGTTATATCCTATACCGTTTTGGATGGGTCTGAACTTTGATGACGGTAAACTGGAATTTATGATTTGGTTTGAGAAAGAAACGCTCTCTCCCAATCAAATCGGTCTTTTAAGTGAAAACCCGAATTATGGTTCTCTTCTCACGGAATGTTGGGTTTCTATGGATGATAGTAAATTTACAAACTGCTGTGATACAAACGACTGTAATACAGCTACGGCATTCTCAGCAGCAGTGGCGGACTTTATGTATGATGTTTTAAGCTGTTTGTAGCGTACACGCGGGAGCGCCCGGCTTTTTTAGGAGGCGGGGCGCGCTTTTTGCGTGCGGGCAAACCCTATGGGTTTGACTTGGAGTTTGCGCAAGGATAACGGCATGAGAGCGTCCCAAGAGAGTTGGTTGTCAATCAGCCTTAACGGAACGGCGGGCAGGCGGATACACAGAGGCGCATTCATGGATGTTCCTCCGCACGCGGGACGAAAGGCGGGCCCTCAATCACGCGGCGGCTGAATCGTTACGCCTTTTTCTTTATTTCAAAAAACTCTATAATAAACGTGTTCCACAATGTGCGCTTTGGAACAGCCGTGAATGAACAAATCGTAACCATACCGGAGTTTTATATGATAGTCATACTGTCCAAGGGCATTTCCGCCCATGACAAGGAAATGATACGCGCCTTTTTGCGGGAACGGGGATTCAGCCTGAGGGAACAGACCCTGGGGGATGACGAAATCATCGGGGCCGCCGGCAAGGCTGCCGGCACGGCAGCTTCGGACGTGCAGGAGCTGACCCTGTTGCCGGGGGTGGAACGGGTCGCGGCCACATCCAAGCCCTTTGAACTGGCCTCCAGGGAAACCAGGAGCGGCGATTCCATCGTTACCGTTGGCGGGGAAGGTTCCCTTCCCTTCGTCAAGATAGGGGGTTCCCGAATCTCTATCATCGCCGGGCCCTGCGCGGTGGAAAGCCGGGAGCAAATACGGGAGACCGCGGAACGGGTGCGGGAATCCGGCGCGGTGATACTCCGGGGCGGGGCCTTTAAGCCTCGGACCAGCCCGTACGCCTTCCAGGGCCTGGGCATGAAGGGTCTGGAATATATGAAGGCCGCGGGGGAAGAACTGAATATGCCGATAGTTACCGAGGTGGTTTCCCCGGAATGGGCGGATCACATGAAGGATTTAACCGACATGTTCCAGATAGGCGCCCGGAACATGCAGAACTTTGAGCTCCTCAAGAAAGTGGGGGCTTTGGGCAAGCCGGTATTGCTGAAACGGGGGCCTTCGGCAACCATAGAGGAATGGCTCCTTTCCGCGGAATACCTCCTGGCTTCGGGAACCAGGGACGTGGTCCTCTGCGAGCGGGGCATCAGAACCTTCGAGACCTATACCCGGAACACCCTGGATATTTCGGCCATCCCGGTCATCAAGCGGCTCTCCCATTTGCCGGTCATCGTGGACCCCAGCCACGCCGTGGGCATACGGGGCATGGTTTCCTCCGCCGGCCTGGCCGCCATAGCCGCCGGTGCGGACGGCCTTACCGTGGAGGTCCATCCCCGGCCCGACTCCGCGCTTTCCGACGGCCCCCAATCCCTCTACCCGTCCCAGTTTGAGCGGCTCATGCGGGACATCGAAGCCCTGGCTCCGGTGGTTGGGAAAGAACTGCTGCGGACTCCCCGAACCCATCAGGCCGGGCCGGCGTCATCCACGGCACGGGGGACCCTTCCCCTATCCAACAGGATCGCCTTTTCCGGGGAAAGCGGCGCGTATGCGGAGCAGGCCCTGATGCGGGCCTTTGGAGAGGACGCCCCCCGCCTTGCCTGCCCCTCGTTTAGCGGCCTTTTTGACGCGGTTCTGGATGGTTCCGCAGGCTTCGGGGTGGTGCCGGTGGAAAACAGCCTTGCCGGGTCTATCCACGAAAACTACGACCTTTTTCTTAGGTATCCGGATATCGCTATGGTAGGGGAACTGAAACTCCGCATCGTCCACTGCCTTATCGCCCACCCGTCCGCCACGCTGGATACTATCAAGGTAGTCCGCAGTCATTCCCAGGGGTTTGCCCAGTGCAAAGACTTTCTGGACAAGTACCCCTGGCGTCTGGAATCCTGCTATAACACCGCCGCCGCCGTAGCTTCTCTCCTCAAAGAACGCGAGGCGGACAGGCCGGCCATAGCCGCTATCGCCGCTGAAGCCGCAGCCCTGGCTTGCGGCCTTACCGTCATCAAAGAGGGAATAGAAACCAATCCGCTGAACTATACCCGGTTCGTCATCATTGCCCGAAAAAACAACGGCGACATCGCCCCCGCGCCGCCCAGCATGGGGTCCGGCAAGCCCAACAAGGCATCCCTGGTCTTCTCGGTCCCGGATAAGCCGGGCTCCCTGGTTACCTGCCTTTCGATCATGAGCAGCCGGGAAATCAACATGATCAAGCTCGAATCCCGCCCCATCCAGGGCCAGCCGTGGCGGTACCTCTTCTATGTTGACGTGGGCCTCCCTAACGCCGAAAGCGAATTCGACGCGGTTCTGGAAGAGCTGAAAACCAAGACCGAAGATTTTCATTTCCTGGGCGCGTACCGGGGAGCGCGGTAAGGACCTTGTTTGAAAGGGCGGCGTTTAGCGGAAAGCCTACCGCCGCCCCGTAACGTCATCCGCGCTGCCGGCTAATCCAAATGTTCAAAATCAAGTATCTCAAAAATCGCGAAGTAGTTGCCGATTAGCATTACATTTAAGTCATATTTTGATACGAAGAAATATTCAGGATAATGGTATTCCGCATTATACGTTATCTTTATTCGAACGCCATTAGCCGGATCTTCTTTAACATAGGGCAACGCATCCTCATTGATTATATATTCAATTCTTGAATATATTTCTTCAATCGTTTTGCCGTATGGAATCAGTAAATCTTCCCCGCTTGGGTAACCGAATTCATTTTCCGGGAAGTCAGCGGGATATTCAAGTTTAGGTTCGGCGTCAGGCGAAACAATAGTCAAGACGGGGACCGGGGGAAACCCGGGAAAATTTGTACTCGTAAATTGGTAGTTTTGTATATTTTGCGCCAGCCATGCCTCTTTTTCCGCCCTGAACAGGTCCATATCAAATTCTTCTACATCCCTATATTCTCCGGAAGCGGTATCCAACGGCTCATCTCCTTTTGCCGCAACGATAAAATCAACGGTAAGTAGGTAATCGTTCCCTGAACCGTTATAGTTCTTTATCGTTACGGATTTTGGAATATGTGATTGCGTATCAAAAACAACTTCAACGGAAGCGTTATCGGAAAACTTCTCTTCAAGGAGTTCATAAATTTCCTGAATTGTTTGCGCCAGGGGCGGAAACGGGAAATTACCCGTCAACGTAACGGAAGCGCCGCCGGTCTCGACATATTCAGGCGTGCCGTCTTTTACAATCGACGCCGTGGTATAACGAGATGAACCGTTTGCGTGAGTCAGGGTTAAATAGTATTCCCTAACGGCGTTAGTTTCCCATGCGGTTTTTTCCGTTTTGAATGCCGCGTAATCCGCATTGTTGGGTGCTTCTTCATTATTCAAATTACCGCAGGAAAAAAGGAAGCACGGAACCAACCCCGTAATCAGGGCAAAAAACAGACTTTTCGTAGTCATTGCTTTCTCCTTGTTAAGATGATTTCTTACAGTGTAAATCAGTATAGCTAGAAATGTCAAACAATTTTTTCGTGATATTGGCAAATTCGCCAAGAAAGGCGACGAGCCAGAAAGCAGCTTCGGGGGTTTCCCGAAGTACGGACCTCATGCCCGTACCTATTATGAATATGAAGAAGATATATTTTTATATCCAAAAGGGAGGGGTCGGGAAGACGAGCGTCTCATTATCGGGATCCGGGGAACGGTCATAATAAAACGCACGGCATGTTATTTCTGTACCGCTCACCGTTCCTTCCTTAATTCATCAGTACCCGCGGATTCACCGTAAGCCCGTTCTTATAAACCGTAAAGTGAAGGTGGGGGCCGGTACTGAGACCGGTACTCCCCACGTCCCCGATGCGTTCGCCGGTTTTGACGTAGGCGCCGCTCTTGACCCGGATCACACTCAAATGAGCATAGAGCGTTCTGTATCCTGAATGATGGCTAATCACCACAAAATTGCCGGACACATCGTTGAAGCCGGTGGAGCTGACCCGTCCGGACATGGCGGCCTTGATCGGCGTACCCATAGCGCTCCCTATGTCAATGCCGGTATGGAACTGCCGGTTTCCGGGAGGAAAGGGGCTTGACCGGTATCCGTAGGGAGAGGTGATATAACCCCGCACCGGCCAAATAAAAAGGTCGCCGTTGATTTCCTGCAAATCCGTCCATTCCAACCGAGCGCCGGGTATAAAAATGCTGGAGCCGACGTTCACCTGTTCCGAAAAAAGCTCATTCACCCTTTGAATGTCCTGGGGATCGGCGCGGTATTTTTCCGCAATGGACCCCAGGGTGTCCCCGTCCTTTACGGTATAGAGGATGCCGTCCTGGTTGGGGATGCGCAGAACCTGCCCTATACGGAGCAGGCGGGAATTCTTGATGCCGTTCAGAGAAATGAGGGTATCCTGATTCAGGCCGAAGTTCCTGACGATCTCGCCTATGGTATCTCCCTGAGACACGGTATAGGCGGAGTAAAACAACATTTGCGGTTGGGAGTATTCGACGGGTTCCGGCGCTCCTTCAAGAAGCGCGTCAACCGTCAGGGGATTCAGAGCGTCTTCGGTCCCCGCCGCAGAGATTTCATAGTAGGACATCCCCATGCCGGTTTTGGCGCCGCCGGCGGTTTTTTGATAATCGAAAGGATATTCAGGCGAAAGCTGCAACGCGGAGGAAATATCAACCATACCAAGAACACCAAGAAGTGAATAAATCAGCAACAGCCGTAGCGCGGCGTTTGTATAAAAATACTCTGATTGTGGCATAAAACACTCCCAAACCTTTTGTTTATATATACTATCGGCCTCTGTTTCTGTCAAGCTGAGTATTATTAGAGCCTGGCCCAAAAATAATGGAATTACCGGTCAACTGATACGCGCCGTAAAGCCGGCCAGAAGCAAACGGGCTTCGGCGCAGTCCTCCCGGTCCGGGAAGGCGGTGAAGGGGGGAGAAAAAACGTCCCCCCCTTCGGCAATGAGCGCGCGGCCCTGTTCTTCGGCTTCCTCTAAAACCCCCGCCGCGTTGAGCGCCCCGATAAACTCCTCCACTTCCGGAACGCCGGTTCCCCCCGCCCTGGCCGCGGTAAAACACCGGGCCGCCATCTCCCCGGCTTCGGGGTAACGGTCCAGATAGAGGAGTACGGGGAGGCTTTTCTTCCCCTCTACGATGTCGTCTCCCCGTTTCTTGCCGGGAATCCCGCTGGTCAGGTTTTTCACGTCATCCAGTATCTGAAAACCCACCCCCAGTTTTTCCGCCGCATCCCCCACGGTCCGGGCAAGGGCGTCCCGTTCCGGCGGATTCATGGACGGGCCGGCGTAGACCCCCAATACCGCCGCAAGCCGCGCCAGCGCCCCGGTTTTAAGGCGGCACATCAGAGAATAGTCCTGGGGGCTTGGCCGGGACGCGAAATCCCGGTGCCAGGCAATATCCATAGCCTGCCCCAGGTGGAGCCGCCGCATGTGTCCGCCCCAGGCGGAGTACACCCGCTCCTTGAGTTCCGCCTGCGCCTTCCACTCGTCCATACACGCCAGGGGAAGGAAATACAGGAAACATCCCCCATTAATGGCCGTATCGGTCCCGTAAATCAGATGAGCCGCAGGCCGCCCCCGCCGCTCCTCCGAGTTATCCTCAATATCGTCATGAATCAAGCTGGCATTGTGGGGCAGTTCCACCAGGGGAACCAGGGGCAACGCCCCGTCTCCCCCGCCTAGGGCTTCGCAGATCAGGGTCATAAGGAGAGGCCGCCACCGCTTTCCCCCCCGCCCGACGATGTCCTGCCCCGGCGCGGTCAGGGAAGCCGCCAACTCCCCGCGGACGCTCCCCGCCGCGCCCGTTCCCAGGCCGGGAAAAATCCGGCTTACCCAGCCTGCATCAGGGGTTTCCGGCAGAACGGCGTCAAGCCGCGCTTCAATTTTCTGGATTCTGGAAGCATATTGAGCCTCCGGGAAAGATGTTGCCATGCGTTTAGTTTACACAAGATGCGGAAAAGGTCCAGCAGGCCGTCAAGACGAAATGAGGGAAATACTCGCTGCTCCCCTCTTGGCCGGTTAAGGAACCTTCTCAACCGGATGGGAAAGATTCTTGCAAAGCGCCCAACTGGACGCCTCGGCTAACGGCGATGAAGCCCGGTCTCTCATGCTGGAGAACGATATTTACCGGAAATCCGAGTACCTCAAAGAGTACTTTCGGATTAAAACCGCGGAACTTAACGATCAGAAAAACAAGCTGGCCCAATCG
>JAIRLK010000274.1 GCA_031259515.1 Treponema sp.
GTTGTAATCAGACCATTTTCTGAACAAATCGAGATAACGAGTCAGACCATGTATGCCGCCAAAATCAAGAACTTGGATATTATTGAGGCTAAGCCCCCCAAGAAGATGTATCAAAAAAAGCCGTGCGTCAGCACCTTCCGCAAGAACAATATGGTCGCGCTCGATCTTCTCTTTTTCGACAGTCATTTAACGCAGTTCCATTTCATAAGAAAGGGTATCGGATAAATCATCCAAGGGGAAATAATATGCCCGATGGCTATCTTTCTCTTTTTCTAGTCTGGTATACGAAACATCTTTGAATCCCTCATGAGCAGCAGATTTAGAAAACGCAGAAATCATTTCAAAACTATGAGTTGTCGCGATTAATTGGCAATTAAATTTTGCGACTGCTTTTATTATGGCTTGCCAAAGCGAATTTTGTATTGAATAATGTACGCCATTCTCAATTTCATCCAAGAGTAGTATGCCGTTTTTAAACGTAGCAAGGACGAGAATGATAGAGAGACACCTGCAAAAGCCATCACCCATTAAATAGAGGGGTACCGCCTTTTTGTTTTCAATGACTGCATGGATAACAGATTGCGGACCTACCTGCACGAGGAGCAACCTTTTTAATTTAGGTTCAAAGACACGCAATAAATCAAGTATTACATCCTGTTCTCCTGCAACATCTAAGAGACCAAGCCTTTCAGCATCAAAGGCATCTGAAATATTTCTGGAAATAAATATGAAATAGGGCTTCGATAAAACGGAAGTGTCCATTATGGGTTGATAATTTAAGCCTTTTTCATTAAATATCCAGCGCGCTTGAAAATCAGCATTGTCACCGAATGTATGTTTTATAGATAACGCCCCAAACTCATCACTCGCCGTATAATGTATCGGAGAAGAATATGGTATCGTCATAATTGTTTGTTGGAGAGGGAAATAACCTTTTTGATATTCCAGCGTTAATCTGCCTGATATAGTATCCTTTGATACTTCTTCTGATACTTCTATTGAAATTTCTTTAGAAGTATCAAAATCGCAAAAGAATGGTGAGCCCATAGGCGACCCTATAGACCCCATAGGAAAGGTATAGACTAACGGATCCGGCATACCCCGCAGTGAAAGCGACCGGTTGAGTATGTTGGGATTTGTTCTGTCAAGATAAAAAAATAACGACTCCAACAATGAACTCTTACCGGAATTGTTTTTTCCTCCGATGAGCGTAATCTTGTCAAATTGGATATTTTCCAATTTTTTGAAGGTCTTAAAATTATAGATTGCGGCCTGCTTAAACATAACAAATCCTATTAAAATCCTATTATTTACAATAATTATCCCTATTTTGAATCATTTATCTTCTCATGCCTCTGGAGGGAGATAAGGAAGATAACGCTCACCGTATTTTTTCTCGGCTTCTATAGTAGTATTACCCCATCAGAGGCGGCTCGTCAATATCCCGCGTTGCATCATAATTATTCCAGCCGAAACGGGATGGCCGCCCGGAAACAAAAATTGGACCGATCAGGCCGCCGGAAAGCGAAGGTTTCAAAAAAAATGTAATCGTTTACATTTTTTTGTTGACAGATTCGAATTTTGGGGTGATACTTATTTTAGCCGTTTTCAAACCAAAAAACCGCGGCCCGCGGCGCCGCGGGATGAATAAACTGCCGGAGGAAGTATGTTAATCGGAATTGATCCTGTTATAAGCCCCGAACTCCTGGATGCTTTGTTCAGGATGGGCCACGGGGATGAACTGGTCCTGGGAGATGCCTTTTTTCCGGGAAATACCTTTAATTCCCGGGTGATCCGGGCCGACGGGATTAAAATACCGGCGCTTTTGGAGGGGATACTGGCCTTAATCAACCTGGATCTCTATAGCCCCCACCCGGTTATCATGATGCAGCCCGTTCCGGGGGACGAACTTGACCCTTCGGTGGAAAAATCTTTCCGATCTGTCATAGATCGGCGCTGGCCCGGTACTCCCGTGACGGAACGTATGGAACGTTTTGCCTTTTACGAACGATGCAAAACGGCCTATGCGGTGGTCATGTCCGGTGAAACGGTAAAATACGGTAATATAATTTTGAAAAAGGGGGTAATCCCGCTCCAGAAGACATTGTAAACGTTTACATTTATTAGAAAGGACAGTGTTATGGGAAAAACGATCCGTGATGTAGCAGCTTTAGCCGGAGTTTCCACGGCAACCGTTTCACGGGTCCTTGCGCCGGGGACCAGAAGGGTGACGGAGGGGACCAGAATAAGGGTGCTTAAGGCGGCGGAAAGCCTTGGATACCGGACAAATTTTATCGCCCGGAGCCTTAAAACCCGGTCCACCATGACCGTGGCGTTTATTGTTCCGGAACTGGCGAACAATTTTTTTATGGATGTGGCGGAAGGAATGGGGGAAAAATTGATGTCCTACGGCTATACCATGCTTTTGGCTTCCTCCGGCAATTCTACGGAGGTAGAAAAAAGCCAGCTTACCATGCTGGCGGACCGGGGTGTTGACGGCATGGTGGTTATACCGGCAAGTTCCAGGGGGGATCATCTCCAGGCCATAGTAGACCGGGGGATACCGGTGATATTGGTAGACCGGATCGCCGAGGGGGTAAACTTGAACGCCATTACTTCGGACAACGAAAAAGGGGCCTTTGAACTTACCAAGGCCCTCCTGAACGACGGGTACCGGCGCATCGCCTTTGTCGGCGGGGATATTACCGTGTCCACCGCCCGGGAGCGGCTTTCCGGCTTTGCCCGGGCTTTGGCGGAAGCAGGGATAGTTCCCGAACCGGAGCTGATCTGTCTTGGCGGCATGGAAGTGCAGGACGGATACGAGCGGATGAAGGCCATCCTGGAGAGCCCCAATCCGCCGGAGGCGATGGTGGCGGTAAACCTGATGGTTCACCTGGGGATGGAGCGCTGTCTTTTGGGCGTCAGGGCCCAGGTGGTGATAGCCGGGTTTGACGCCTCGGAGTATACCCCCTTTCTGCCGGCCTGCCGATATATAGCCGCCCAGAACGCCGTTGAAATGGGCAGATCCGCCGGTACAACGATCATCGAAGGGATCAACGAAAAAAAAGCCGGCTGTTTCCAAAAAGGAAAATCCGGAGGCCGCGTTACACGCCTTCCGATAACTATCATTCGTCATGAGGAGGAAAAAAATGGCACAAAATCGTTATAGGGGAGCGTATCCCCGGATCGGAATCCGGCCCGTCATCGACGGGCGGCGGGGCCCCTTAAAGGTACGGGAATCCCTGGAAGATCAAACCATGAATATGGCAAAGGCGGCAAAGGCGCTTTTTGAAAAAGAACTGCGGTACTCCAACGGAGATCCGGTCCAGGTCGTTATTGCCGACTCTACTATAGGGCGCGTGGCGGAAGCCGCGGCCTGTGCCGATAAATTCAGGCGGGAAGGGGTGGACATTACCTTGACGCTTACCCCCTGCTGGGGTTACGGCTCGGAAACCATGGACATGGATCCCCTGACCATCAAAGGGGTCTGGGGATTTAACGGTACCGAACGGCCCGGCGCGGTCTATTTGGCAGCGGTACTGGCCGGCCACGCCCAAAAGGGCCTTCCCGCTTTCGGCATCTATGGACGGGACGTTCAAAATGCCCAGGATACGGAGATTCCCCAGGATGTGACGGAAAAACTGCTCCGCTTTGGCCGTTCCGCCCTGGCGGCCGCCACCATGCGGGGGAAAAGTTACCTGCAAATCGGTTCCATCTGTATGGGAATCGCCGGTTCAATCGTCAATCCCGATTTCTTTGAAGAATACCTGGGCATGAGGGTTGAAAGCGTTGATGAAGTTGAGATCATCCGCCGTATGGAAAACGGCATCTACGACGAAGCTGAATTCAAAAAAGCCCTGGCCTGGACCTTGAAACATTGTAAAGAAGGATTTGATAAAAACCCGGCGGAACTGCAAAAATCCCCGGCGGAAAAAGAAAAGTCCTGGGAATTTCTGGTTAAGATGATGTGCATCATCAAGGATCTCTTTAACGGCAATCCGAATCTGTCCGAGGGATTTGAGGAAGAAAGGGCCGGTCATAACGCCATTGCCGGCGGCTTCCAGGGGCAGCGGCAGTGGACCGATTTTTATCCGAACGGTGATTTCCCCGAAGCCCTTTTAAATTCGTCCTTTGACTGGGAAGGGGCCAGGGAGAGCTATATTCTGGCCACGGAAAACGATACCCTCAACGGCGTGGGGATGCTGTTTGGAAAACTTTTAACCGGGAGCGCCCAAATTTTTGCCGATGTCCGGACCTACTGGAGCCCGGAGGCGCTTAAAAAAGCCGCCGCTTACGAACTGAGCGGAAAGGCAAAGGAAGCCGGGGGCTTTATCCACCTGATCAATTCCGGAGCGGCCTGTATCGACGCAACGGGGGAAATGAAAGACGCAAAGGGCAGGGGGGTGATGAAGCCCTTCTGGGAAGTTACCGAGGCGGATCAAAAGGCCTGCCTCGCAGCAACAACCTGGAATGCGGCGGATCTGGGATATTTCAGAGGCGGCGGTTTTTCTTCCCGGTTCCTTACCAGGGCGGAAATGCCCGTTACCATGACCAGGATTAACATGGTAAAGGGACTGGGCCCCGTGGTTCAAATTGCCGAGGGCTGGACGGTAAACCTGCCGGATAATGTTTCGGATATATTATGGAAGCGTACCGACTATACCTGGCCCTGTACCTGGTTTGCCCCCAGGGTAACCGGCAAAGGGGCCTTTAAGAGCGCCTACGACGTGATGAACAATTGGGGGGCCAACCATGGGGCAATCTCCTACGGCCATATCGGGGCGGATCTGATTAGCCTCTGTTCAATACTGCGTATCCCGGTTTGTATGCACAATATCCCGGAGGAAGATATTTTTAGGCCCGCTTACTGGAACGCCTTTGGACTGGACAAGGAAGGAGCGGATTACCGGGCCTGTACGGCTCTGGGGCCCCTGTATAAGTAGAAAGATTTCTGATTGTTAATCAGATCTGAAAATTTTGGAAAGGAGAAAAGGATGAAGAAACTATTGGTGATTTTAGCCGCGGTACTTGTTATGGCGGTCTTGGTTACAGGTTGTGCCAAGAAAAAGACGGAAGACAGCGGCAAAGTACAGATTGCGCTGCTCATGAGGAACATGGACGAACAGTTCTTGAAGGATTATTCCGAGAGTGTACGAAGGCTGGCGAATCAGGCGGGGGTTGAGTTGAATGTGCAGGATGCCCGGAGTGACGGCGCTACCCAGTTGACCCAGCTCCAGACCCTGCTTAACCAGGGGTACAAGTACTTTGTGATTGTTCCCTGCGTCTCGGAACTGACGGAACAGATGAATCAGGAAATTCTGGCAAAGGACGGCGCCGCGGCGTATTCCAACATTCAGCCAACCACGGAGGCCCTCAAGGTAGGAAAAAATTTCTTCTTTGCGTCTTCCCCGGAATTTGTCGCCGGCCAGTATCAGGCTCAGATTATAGCCGATTATTTTGACGCATATCCGGATAAGGCCCCCGGCAAAACCCTGAACATGATCATCATCAACGGCCAGCTTGGACACCCCGCCCAGGTTAACCGCCGGGCGGGCCTTATGGCGGAACTCGGCACCAGGGGTTATGCCGTCAACGTCGTTGCCGAGGATACGGCAAACTGGACCCCCGATCAGGCCCAGCAGAAAATGGACGCCTGGATCGGCGCCTACCGCAATCAGTTTAACGTGGTCGCCGCCCAGAACGACGGTATGGCCCTGGGGGCGGTGGAATCCCTGATTCAGAACGGCCTTACGAAGAATAACGCCGACGACGGCACAATTCTTACCGTACCGGTTCTGGGTATTGACGCCACCGGGGAAGCCCTGAATTCCATGAAGGAAAACAAACTCTACGCCACGGTACTGCAGGACGCGGTGGGTCAGTCTTCGGCGGCCTTTGATGTCATTCACCAGATTGCCACCGGCGCCTACAAGCCCGGTAATCCCGCCGGAGGAACCCCTGCGGCCACCACCCCGATTGACGAAGCGCCGGCCAACGACGCCTCGATTATCGGACAATGCTACCTGGTACCCTTCGCGCCGGTAACCAAAGATTCGGAGTATTACAAGAACAACTCGTAGCAGGCCGCTGAGCGGAAAAAACCGGCGTTTCATAAAGATGAAACGCTGGTTTTTTTTCAAAACCACGTACTGTTAGGATAGGAGTGATGGTTAGGATAGGAGTGATATTATGGAAGAGACCGGTGATGTTCTTGAGATGATCGGGGTAACGAAAAGATTTCCGGGGGTGCTGGCCCTTAATAACGTTGATTTCCAGGTAAAGCCCGGAACGGTCCACGCCCTCATGGGAGAAAACGGGGCCGGTAAATCCACCCTGATGAAGTGTCTTTTTGGCATTTATAAAATGGACGACGGAAAAATTATACTTAACGGCAAAGAATGCCATTTTAACAACGCCGCCGATGCCATGGCCGCCGGAGTTTCCATGATACACCAGGAACTTTCCAATGTCCCCCAGCGTTCAGTAGCCCAGAACATCTGGCTTGGCAGGGAACCGCTTAACCGGGTTTTCCTGATCAACCACAAAAAGATGCTTCAGGATACAAAGAGCCTTCTTATGGGCTTAAATTTTGATTTTAATCCCGCGGCCCGGATGAGCAGCCTGTCCATCAGCCATCAGCAGGGCTGTGAAATTGCCAAGGCGGTTTCGTACAACGCTTCTATTGTCGTGATGGATGAACCCACCAGTTCTTTGACAGAAAATGAGGTAAACCATCTCTTCGATATTATACGAAACCTGCGGTCCAAAGGGGTGGCGATCATATATATTTCCCACAAAATGGAAGAGATCTTTCAGATCGCCGACGACGTTACGGTTATGCGGGACGGAAAGGTGATTGGGACCTTTCCGGTAAAGGACCTTACGGGGGACAGGCTTATCTCCCTCATGGTAGGCCGGGACATTACCCACCGTTTTCCCCCGGTGGAATCGGAAATAGGCGAAGTGTGCCTTGAGGTACGGAATTTAAGCGCCGATGATCCCCGATCTTTTAAAAATATCAGCTTTACCCTTAGAAAAGGAGAAATACTCGGCATCGGGGGACTTGTGGGCGCCCAGCGGACCGAACTGGTGGAGGCAATTTTCGGGATCAGGGCGATTTCGGGGGGCGAAATTCTTGTGAACGGAAAACCCCTGAAAAAGATACGGCCCCAGGAAGCCATCAAGTCGGGCATAGGGCTTGTAACCGAAGATCGCCGGAGTTCGGGAATTTTCCCCCTCCTTGATATAACGGTTAATACGGCCATTGCGTCCCTGGGCAATTACAAAACCAGGATCGGCATTCTGGATCATAAAAAGATTTCCTCCGTGACTGCCGCTCAAAACAAGCAGCTTAAAACCAAAACCCCCTCCATGTCAACGCTGATCCAGAACCTTTCCGGGGGAAACCAGCAAAAGGTTATCTTGAGCCGCTGGCTTATGACCCTGCCGGAAATACTGATCATGGATGAACCCACCAGGGGTATTGATGTGGGGGCGAAATATGAGATGTATACGATAATGGCGGAACTGGTCAGGCAGGGAAAGGCCATCATCATGGTATCCAGCGAGATGCCGGAACTTATCGGAATGAGCCATCGCATCATGGTACTCTGCGCGGGACAACATACGGGTACCTTGGATAAGGCGGACGTTACCCAGGAAGCCATTATGAAACTCGCCACTCAGTTTTCGCAGGCCTGAGGACCAACAACCCATACGCGGGAAGGAGAAGAATAACCGTATGAATATAAATGCAAAGAAAATTTTAAGCGACTACACGACCCTTGTTACCTTTGTGGTATTGGTTTTTGTACTGGCCGTCCTTACCAGGGGGCAGGCCCTGAGCTGGGCTTCGATAAGAACCCTGATTATTGCCGAATCGGTACGGGCCTTTGCGTCCCTGGGGGTAGGGATGATAATCATCACCAAAGGCATAGACCTTTCCATCGGATACGTGGTTTGTCTGTGCTCGTCGGTGGCTGCGTCTTTCGCACAGATTCCCACCTATGAATCGGCGTTGTACTACGGCCACTCGTTCCCGCTTTTTGTCCCCATTGTGGCGGGCATACTGGCCGGCGGCATCTTCGGCCTTTTTAACGGGACCCTGGTTGCCTACGGGAAACTGCCGCCCTTTATCGCAACCCTGGGCACCATGTCCCTGGCCCGGGGTATTCAGTTGATCTATACCCGGGCCGCCATTGTGGGATCCTTGAACGCGAACTTTAAGGCCCTTGCCCAGAATTCCCTGTTTTCTTCCATACCTTTTCTGGGCATCTATGTTTTGATCATCACGATTATTGTCTGGGGACTGCTTAAACATACCAAACAGGGTACTAATTTTTATGCCATCGGAGGCAACGCACAGGCCGCCCGGGTTTCGGGCATCAATGTTGAACGGGACCTGGTGTGCGTTTACTTTTACGCCGGGCTCCTTTACGGATGCGCCGGGGTGCTTCAGGCGGGCCGCCTGGGCCTGGCCAATGCCTTGACGGCAAACGGTATGGAGCTTGACGCCATCGCCGCGGTTACCGTCGGCGGGGTTTCCCAGAACGGCGGAGTCGGTACCGTGATGGGCATGATCATCGGCGTGTTTACCATGGGGCTTATCAATTACGGCATGAGCTTTTTGTCAATCGACTCGTATTATCAGCTTCTGGTTAAGGGAAGCATCATTATTATCGCCGTCTTCTTCGACATGAAGAAATATGCGAAACGGGCATAGCGGCGGGGTTCTAAAACAGATTACCCCTATGCGGGGAACAGGAGGCAAAAAATGGAAGGAACCATGAAGGGGGCGTATCTCCCTGGTAACAGTACGGTGGAATTCAGGGATGTGCCCATACCCCGGCCAGGTCATGGGCAGGTACTGGTAAAAATGAAGGCCTGTACTATCTGCGGGAGCGACATCCGGGCCATTTACCGGGAGCATGTGGGAAAGGGGCCCGAAGGCTATCAGGGAGTAATTGCGGGCCACGAACCCTGCGGCCAGGTCGTGGAGGAAGGGCCCGGCATACGCCGTTTTAGAAAGGGCGCCCGGGTTATTGTGTACCATATTTCGGGATGCGGGGTCTGCCACGACTGCCGCATGGGGTATATGATTTCCTGCTCATCCCCCCTCAGGGCCGCCTACGGCTGGCAGCGGGACGGAGGCATGGCGGAGTATATACTCTGCGATGAAAAGGACCTGGTGGAACTGCCCGACGCCCTTTCCTATGCCGACGGCGCCCAGGTTGCCTGCGGATTCGGTACCGTATACGAAGCTATTTCCAAAATAGGGGTAAGCGGGGCGGACAACGTGCTTGTGGCCGGTCTTGGTCCTGTGGGGCTGGCGGCTCTGATGCTCTGTAAAGCCATGGGAGCGCGAAAACTGTTCGGTATCGAGGGAAATCAATACCGTATTGATCTGGCAAAAAAACTAAACCTGGCCGATGAAATTCTCAGTCCCGGCAGCGGCAGTGTTGAACGGATCAGGGCCCTCACCGGCGGCAATGGGGTTGAACGGGCCTTTGACGCATCAGGCAGCGATGGGGGAAGGCAGACCGCCATACGAGCCGCAAGACAATGGGGAAAAATCGCTTTTGTGGGAGAGGGAAATTCCGTTACCTTCAACCCCAGCCCGGATATTATACATCCCCAAAAAAGCATCTACGGAAGCTGGGTTACCAGTATCTGGCTTATGGAAAACCTTGTGGAAGAACTGGTACGGTGGAATATGCATCCCGACATACTGGTAACCCACCGTTTCCCCCTGGAACGAGCCGATGAAGCCTTCCGGCTTATGGCCGAAGGGCAGTGCGGCAAGGTGGCGGTCTGTGCGGATGAGGGGCTTAATGAGGGGCTTAATAAGGAGCTAAAATAATATGGCAGCGAATTTTATCGACACATCAAAGATACCGCGGATTGCCCTTGGTTCCGGCCAGAGCATACCGTCCATTGGCATGGGAACCTTTGGTTCCGACAAATACGGCCCCGGCGAGGTTTCGGCGGCGGTGGCCGGAGCGATACGTGCGGGTTACCGCTTTTTTGACTGCGCCTCAGTTTACGGGAACGAGGACCGTATCGGCGCCGTATTTGAAGAGGCCCTTGCTTCCGGCGGGGTAAAACGGGAAGAACTTTTTATCACCTCCAAGGTATGGAACGACATGCACGGCAAAGGGGATGTCCTGCTCTCTTTGGCAAAGAGCCTCAAGGATCTCAGGCTTGATTATGTGGACTGCTATTTTGTTCATTGGCCCTTCCCCAACTATCATGCGCCGGGCTGTGACGGCGACGCCCGTAATCCCGATTCGATTCCCTTTTCCACCGATAAATTCATGGAGGTCTGGGCCCAGATGGAAAGAATCGCTGATATGGGGCTTGCTAAATACATCGGCGTGTGCAACATGACTATCCCCAAACTTGAGGCGGTTCTTAAGCGCTGTAAAATTAAACCGGCCATGCTGGAAATGGAACAGCATCCGTCTTTCCAGCAGCAGGAACTTTTTGACTACTGCAAAAGCCGGGGAATTGTCGTGATCGGCTATTGCCCCATTGGTTCGCCCAACCGGCCCGAAAGGGACAAGGCCCCCGGTGATGTGGCGGACACGGAACTTCCCGAGATCGCCGCCATTGCCAAGGCCCGGGGGATCCATCCGGCCCTGGTCTGCATAAAATGGGCCGTCCAACGGCCCGCTATCCCCATCCCCTTTTCGGTACACGAGAAAAATTACCTTGCCAACCTTAAGGCCGTTACCGAAGATCCCCTCAGCCCCGCGGAGATGGAAGCAATTAAGGGAGCGGAACGGAATTGCAGGCTTATAAAAGGCCAGGTGTTTCTCTGGCCCGGCGCAAAGGGCTGGGAAGATCTCTGGGATTTAGGGGGCGCCATCACGCCGTAAGCGGCAGGCCCCCCGCCTACCGGTTGAGCTCCCCCAATTCGCCGTACACCAGGCCGGTGAGTTCCTCCGCGGCCCGGGTCAGCTCTACCAGGCGGCTTTCCTTGTCCCGGCGGCGTTTGATCTCCACCAGGGGGGAGGCCGCCTTCAGGTTCTTGTCCCCCAGCACCACCCGGTAGGGGATGCCCATGAGGTCCGCATCGTTGAATTTGACCCCGGGCCGCTCGTTCCGGTCGTCCAGGAGTACCTCGAC
>JAIRLK010000309.1 GCA_031259515.1 Treponema sp.
GCCTTGAAAACCGCCGTCAGCTCTTTGACCAGGAAGAACCAGCTCTTGATATGGTCGTTTACCGCCGTGTCAATATCCGCCAAAGCAAGTTCCTCCGGCTGCCGTCTGAGGGAAGGCGGCGTGCAGACCAGAATCGCTTGATCGATATGTTCAAGCCGGTTTTCTACCGCCAGTATCAGGGTTCGGGCCGAGATGGGACTGCCCGGATTCCAGGACAGCGGAACGAGGCTGCCCCCGGCCGACTGCGCGACAGCTCGTTCACGGACCGGAAGGCTAAGTTTGTTTGGAATAAACGCGGCGGCGTACTGTTTTACCCGCTTCCCCGCCTCCACGGCGATTGCCGCGGAAAGCGAGGATTCAAGGCCCGCAATTAAAATTCCCCGGATCATGCTGTCATCTTACACGGTCCGGGGGTTTGAAGCAACAGGTACTATGACATCGGACGCTAAGCGCCGATTGGATAGATGCTGTCTTTCATTTTTGACCAAAATTCCGATCTTTTATAAGCGTCAACCGCAGACACAGGCGCATATATCTTTTCGGGATAACCGGTGGAAAAATTTGCGGAACCCTCCACGTTGGGCGGAACAGTCCCCAGAACTAAATTTTCGAGAGCTTTGTCGTTGTAAAAGGCCCTGTTCCCGATAAGGTCCGCAACGGGTAGTACCACTGTTTTCAGGGCGGTACATTCGGCAAAGATGGAATTTCCCACTTCGGCGACTTTTGGCAACAGAACTTCTGTCAGTGCGTCGCAGCCGTAAAAAGCGTGATGCCCGATTGTCTCAAGTTTCGGAAAATAAATTGATGTTAGCCTGATGCAGCCGTAGAAATTGCCCCTGGAGGACCCGGTACTGGTGTCGTCCACAATGGTGATCAGGACGGGCGCGGAAACCGTTTCGATATTTCCAAGATTCTTAAAAGCCACCTGGTTAATGGTAACTACTTTTGGAAGAACCACCGATCTCAATTCATCGTATCCGGAGAAACCGTTGGACGCGACGACGGTAACGGTTTCCGGTAAAATTATGGAAACAATTTTCTTACGGCCCGCTAAAACGGGAGCGGTGGATGCCGGGATGAGTTCTGTTCCTATACCTCCTCTCAAGTCCAGGCTGACAAACCGTTCTGATTTCTCCAGTGCCTCGTACAGAGTTCTCATCGTATCCCCCTTTGCCGCCTTGCTTGAGATATCCACCCCGGTAAGTTTCACCGGGTACGGATCAGCGGCGGTGTTTTCCGGACGACCGTTAAGGTATGCTTCCAGCTCATCGACCGATGAAAATTCCGCGGCGTCAGGAAGGGCGTTGGCATCAATCCCGGTGTAATTGCTTGTTGTTTTCAGGCCGGGGGAAATGTGTACCGTTTCTGTTGAACCGACATTTTTGCCGTGGGACATAAAACGGTATTCAATTTTGTATGTCCCTGCGGGAAGGGATGCCGTCCGTTCCGCCGCGCCGGGAACGGTTAAATCAAAATACTTCCAGGGAATAAAAGTCTTGTCATCAATCCTGATGAACACGGTTAGTACCGCTTCCCATGTTTTTTCCACAGGATACTTGATTTTCCATACCAGGAGACCGTGTCCTTCTTTCATGATTTTGCTGTCTTCCTCACCGGGTTCCCGCTCCCCGGTTTCGCCGCCTTCTTCACCGGGTTCCCGTTCCCCGGTTTCGCCGCCTTCTTCACCGGGTTCCCGTTCCCCGGTTTCGCCGTTTTCATTGCCCTCGTTTTCAGGCTTTTCGACTTCGGGTTTCTGTCCCGAAGGCTCTTCCGTTTTCCCCTGGGACAATTGGTCAGAAACCGAGCCAGCCAAAATGGGACAGCCCATAATGGCCAGACCCAGGAGCGCGATACTTCCCCAAACCAACAGTTTGGCGAACCGAAATTTCACTTTCATGATTACCTCCTCAAAAGTGATAGAATAGTTTTGAAAACCGGATGAAAACCCGGTTTTTTTGTTTACTATTCTTCTCTGGGTCGAGGAACCGATTTGGCATTACACGAGCGGAAAAAAAATGCAAAAAAAGGCAAAAAGCGGGGGTTTTCACCGAGAAATTTTTTGCCCTTCTTCCGTCCCGATGTTTTCCTCCCGGTTCAGCGGTGAGAAAGCCTTTTGTAACTATTCAGTCGTAGCACGATTTGAGAGCTTTTCTTGTTCTCCAGTGCTTTAACGAAAGGAGCAGGGAAACATGGCCGTAGCGGTAAAACCCTTCCACCCCCAATCCTTTTGTATAACCCGAACGAAACGGGCGCCTGGTTACTAATCGGGGCTTGTCCTTCCTGTCCGTACCGTCCGTGGTTAATGATTTATTTATAGAGCCTGTTCCAAAACCGCGCGCCGGAGACCCCCATGCGGCAACGGGCAGACCCCGCCTGCGGCCGTTTCCGGCCGGGCTCATCGAGGCTTGTTATTGACAGCGCTTTTGCCGCTGACGGGGCGCTTTGCCGCGCCTTAGGCGGGGGGAGACGCGGCGTGGAGGGAGATTTCGGGTGAAAACGGGATTTCCACCCCGTTTTCCGCCTGCCGGGGTCTGACCCCCTTCAGTTTCCACCTCTGTCTCATGTCCGCCGCCGTCGGTGCCTCCGCCTCCGCCTCCGCTTCCATCGCTTCCCAGTCCACCGCCCCCGCCCCTTCGGGCGGCTCCCCTTCCAGCACCTTCGACCAGTACCGGTCGCCCCAGCGATGCCCCGTCCTTCCCTCCCGCAGATTGAAGCGGACAGCGAAAGTCTGCTTGAGCCACTGCATAATCTTAGGCAGCAGGAACCCGTCCGCGGGCTTGATATAGAACGACAGCCGCGCCCCTTCAAGGGCGAACCCGCGCA
>JAIRLK010000330.1 GCA_031259515.1 Treponema sp.
CGCGCCGACAGCCTCCGCCGGGTTCCCCTCATTTTGTTCCGCGCCGCCTTTGAAGCGCCTTAGGGATCCGGCGGGAACGGTGTAGCCGCAGACCGGGCATCCCCCCTGGGTAAACAGGGCTTCCTCCCCGGTAAACCCGCAGGAAGGACAGCGGACCGACTGAAATAACCGTCCGCACCGGGGGCACTGTTTCGCTTGGAAGGGGACGTCAGCCCCGCAGTTTTCGCAACGGAAACGGGGATTTTTCATAGGCGGCAAGGGTTTAACCACAAGACCGGGGCGGAAACAAGGGGTTTCGCGGTTTTTTCATGCGCCTTAACTCGCCGCCTTCTTCTCTCCACTGCTTTCCGTTTTGGTTCCCGCGTCTGTTTTTGCCGCGCCGTCCGTTTTTGCGCCGCCGCCGGGCGCGGCCTCCGGAGATTTCGCGGCGGGTGAAGGTGAAGCTGGGGAAGAACCGCCGCTTCCCTTCTTATCGGTAACATAAAAACCGGACCCTTTAAAAATAATCCCGCTTCCGCCGTTTATAAGCCGGCGGACATCCTTGCCGCACTTGGGGCAGGTTTTAAGGGGTTCATCATTCATGCTTTGAAAGGCGTCAAAAGTATGACCGCAGCTTTTACATTCATATTCATACGTTGGCATACACATTTCCTCTCTATGTTATTATTGTTTTTGTTTCGATTCAAAAAATTCTATTCGATTCAAATCAAATCGGTCCAAAAATCCTGATTTTAAAAAACCGGCTCGTAAAAATTTACTTAGAATATACCGGGAACGCCGTAAAAAGTAAAGCAATCTTTTCGGCGTCCATACCGTCAGTCCTCAGAATCAAAGACGAACCATCTTGGATCGGGACGTTGGCGAAAAGAAGCGGCGCCGGCGGAAATCCGCCCGCTTCCGGAAGGTCCGGGTTAACGAAGTAAGACCGGACCATCGCGAGCATAGACATAAGGGCGCCGGCGTGGCTGGGGGAGGGCAGTTCCAGCCGGAGCTTCGCGAAAAAGGGCCCGGAATTCGCGGCGTCTCCTTCGGCGGGGTATACCCCAAAAACAAGCAGGTCCGCCGGAATCAAAAGGGGAATCGCCATATCCGCCAGGAACCGGCCTATCAGGGACTCCGCGTCCGGAACCCAGCCGGCCAGGACCGCCCCTTTGCTAAACTCACCGAAACATTCAGGGGCCGCGACGCCCCCGGTATGGGGAAAAGGGTCTCCCCCGGATATCAGGGCGTACCGGGAATCGACATAAACCGAAAGCCTATCCTTCTCGGAACGCCAATACCGCCCCCCTGTTTCGGAGCGCTTCTTTTTCCAGTCGGCGCTGAGGCCCAGGGAAAACCGCAGGCGGGAACTTGGGTACCGTCCGCGGGCGGCCAGGAGAAACCCCCTTCCGTCTTCAGGGGAATAAAAGGCCGCCGCCGCCGTATCCGTCATGTCCAGCGCCTGGGCCAGTTGGTTCCCCTTGATCCCCCCCAGGGAAACACGGTCCAGGATAGGCCGCGATTGGGGCGCGTCAAGGGTCACGTATACCAGTCCGCCGGGGTCCAGAAAGGCGAAAGCGTCCCCTGCGTCTTCAGCCAGCGCGACCGTTCCGGGAACCGTCGCGCAGGAAGCAAGCAGCATGATGAAGGAGGATGCCAGGACGCAAACCGGCAAAAAGGCGTTTATCGTTTCTTGATTTTTACGAACCACGTTTCATCCCCGGCTTCCACTTCGTTTTTCGATTTTTACGAACCATGTTTCATCCCCGGCTTCCACTTCCCGCCCGTCCTCGGCTTTTTCCCACAGGGTCTCCGCCGCCAGGGTTTCCGCAGCCACATAATCGGCAAAGTCCTCCCAGGCGGCCTTGAGCCGGTCCGATCCGGAGAGGCGCAGGCGTATACGGTCGGTTACCGCAAAGCCAAGCTCCTTTCTCAGGTTCTGTACCCCCCGGACCAGGTCCCGGACATCCCCTTCCCGGGAAAGCTCCCCGGTAACTTCCGTATCCAGGCCCACCGTCAAGGTCCCTTCATTCAGCACCCGGAGGCTGGCTTTTTCCAAACGCCGTATATCAAGCTTCTCCCTGGTGAGCTCCACCGCCTTCCCTGCCACATCTATCGAGAGGGTCGCCCCTTCCAGCATACCCTGAATCTCGGTCTGGCTCAGGGCTTCAATACAGGCGGCGGCGGCCTTCATGTTCTTGCCCAGCTCTTTGCCCAGAACCCGGAAATTCGCCTTGGCCTGGTATTCCACCAGGTCCTCCTCATTATCCCGGAACACCACATTCTTGACGTTGAGTTCCTCCCGGATGATCTCGGTCATCTCCAGAAGCACCGCCTTTTCCTCGGGGTTCCGGGTTACCAGTTCCACCTTACGCAGGGGCTGGCGAACCTTGATGTTGTACTGGGACCGGAGGGACCGGCCCATGGAAACCGCGCGCTGTACCGCAGCCATTTTGAACTCCAGCGCGGGGTCCCGCCGGGCCTTCCGGGGCAGGGGAAAGTCCGCCAGATGCACCGATTCGGGATCAGAAGGCAGCCGGAGGTTTTGCCATATCGCCTCGGTAACAAAGGGCATGAAGGGCGCCGCGACGGTGATGAGGGTCTTGAGGGCATCGTAGAGGGTCCCGTAGGCCTCGAACTTGTCGATGTCGTTCCCGAAACCGCCGGTTGCACCGAAACCGCCGTTTACAATCGAAGAGGAGCGCCAGAACCGGCGCCGGGACCGGCGTATATACCAGTTATTCAGCAGATCGATGAACTCAATGATAGGATCCACCGCACGGGAAAGATCGTAGGCATCCAGGGCGTTTCCCACCCGTTCCGCCAGGGTTTCCGCCACCGACAGTATCCACTTGTCCAGGGGATTCGAGGGGTTGACCGGCGTTCCGTCGGGGCTTGCCGCGTCAATGTTGGCGTAGGTAACAAAAAAGCTATAAGCGTTCCACAGGGGAAGGATGATGCTCTTGAGCACCTCCCGCACCCCTTCATCGCTGTACTTGAGATCGTCGGCCTTAACCACCGCGGAATGAACGAGGAAGAGCCGCAAGGCGTCCGCGCCGAAGGTATTCACCACTTCCAGCGGATCCGTGTAGTTCCGCAGGCTCTTGCTCATCTTTTTGCCGTCCGGGGCAAGCACCAGGCCCGATACCACACAGTTCAGGAAGGCGGGCTTCCTGAACAACGCCGCCGCCAGGATGGTCAGGGTATAAAACCAGCCCCGTGTCTGATCCAGCCCTTCATTGATGAAATTCGCCGGGAAATGGCGGTCGAAAACCTTTTTGTTTTCAAAGGGATAGTGGCTTTGTCCATAGGGCATGGCCCCGGATTCAAACCAGCAGTCCAGCACTTCCGGTATGCGGGTCATGGTTCCCCCGCACTGGTTACACGGGATAGTGATGTCGTCCACAAAGTGCTTATGCAGGTCCCCCGGCTCCTTGCCGGAACGTTCCTTGAGTTCCGCCCGGCTTCCGACGCAGACAATCTTCCCGCAGTCCGGGCATTTCCAGATGGGCAGGGGGTTGCCCCAGTACCGGTTGCGGCTGATGGCCCAGTCCCGGGCGCCTTCCAGCCACTTCCCGAACCGGCCGTTCTTGATGTGTCCGGGAACCCAGTATATCCGCTCGTTGGCGTCCAGCATATCCCGTTTGATCGTCTGAACATCCACAAACCAGGAACTCACCCCCCGGTAAATGAGGGGGCTTCCGCATCTCCAGCAGTGAGGATAGGCGTGGAGTATCTGGTCCCGTTTGACGAGTTTCCCCTCGGCTTTAAGCCGTTCCATGATGGCCTTGTCCGTGTCCTTCACGAAAAGCCCCTGGTAATCGGGTACTTCGGCGGTAAAGCGACATTCGGCGTCTATGGGGCAGATGGTGGGGACCCCCGTACCCTTCAACACCCGCTGATCGTCCTCACCGAAACCCGGCGCGGTGTGGACTATGCCCGTCCCGTCCCCGGTGGAAACAAAATCCCCCGTATAGGTCCTGAAGGCGTTCTGTTCCGCCGCGTCCCGGAAATACGGAAACAAAGGCTCGTAGGTAATGCCGGTGAGGTCCGCCCCTTTCATAC
This sequence comes from Treponema sp., assembly GCA_031259515.1. Lineage (GTDB taxonomy): Bacteria > Spirochaetota > Spirochaetia > Treponematales > Breznakiellaceae > JAIRLK01. The sequence continues at coordinate 4,045 of JAIRLK010000330.1, forward strand.
GCCAGAGGATCGTGCAGCCCGCCTCGGCGGCGGCAAGCGCTTCCGCCTGAGATCGCTTCGGCGGGTTCTTGTAGTAAGCCGGCAGCCGGGCTTCCGCCAGGATGTAACGCTCCTCCCCATCCTGAACCAACACATAGTCTATGTCCGGTCCCAGGGTAAGGGCCAGATTACTGGGCAAGGTCCAGGGGGTAGTAGTCCAGGCCAGGAGGTAGGTTTTCCCGTCCGCGAGGCCGGCCAGCAGGGGCGCCGCCGCCGCCGGGCTTCCCGGAGCCAGCCCAGTTACCGTAAACCGGACGGTAACGGCAGGATCGTGGACATCCTTGAAGCCCCCCAGGTTAAGTTCATGGTTGGAAAGCACCGTGGCGCACCGGGGGCAATAGGGCAGGATGTAATGGCCCTCGTAGACAAGGCCTTTTTCCCAGAGCGATTTGACCACCCACCAGATGGTTTCCATATAATCGCCATCCATGGTCTTGTAATCGTTGTCAAAATCAACCCACCGGCCCAGACGGGTGATCACTTCCCGCCATTCTTTCACGTACCGGAGCACGGCGGCCCGGCACGCTTCGTTGAACTCCGCCGCGCCGTAGCGCTCAATGTCGGTCTTGGAGTTAAGGCCCAGTTCCTTTTCGATCAAGGTTTCCACCGGAAGGCCGTGGCAATCCCATCCGAACCGGCGTTCCACCCGCCTTCCTTTCATGGCCTGGTATCGGGGAATGATGTCCTTGATGGTACTTGGCACAAAATGCCCAAAATGGGGCAAGCCGGTGGCAAAAGGAGGCCCGTCATAGAAGACAAAATCGTTTTCGGGAAAACCCTCGCCTGAGCCTTTCCGCCGGGATACGGATTTTTCAAATATCTTGTTTTTCTCCCAAAACTCAAGAATCTTTTCCTCTAACTTGGGAAAGCTCACCTTGGGGTCAACGTTTTGATACACCGCTTTATTCTCCTGTCCAGCCAGTATGCCACAAAGGAGGGGGGAAGTCTCCCCCCGCGCCCGCGCTGCGTTGGGGGTTCCCCCATACGCGCGAAGCGCAACAGGCGCTAATAACTAAACGTTACTTCCGGACCGAACCAAAAATCATTTTTGGAGTTGCCGTCGTTCACATTGGACATTTTCCAGGCCCCCACAAAGGAAGCGGACAACCGGAACGGAATGTACGGCAGGATGGCGAAAGAAGATACGCTTCCCAAACGGAGAACCAGGGACTGGGCAAGCCGGTAAGAACCGGTTAAAACCGTGCCTTCCG
>JAIRLK010000319.1 GCA_031259515.1 Treponema sp.
TTAATGAAAAGCATGACAGGATACGCCTATGCGGTCAGGCAGGATGAAAACATTTCCTTATCGGTGGAACTTAAAGGCTATAACAGCCGGTTCCTGGAAATGACGGTTACTATGCCGGCCTTTCTTTCCGCCCTGGAACCGGGAATACGGGAATACCTTGCCGGACGGTTCAACCGGGGAAAGATTGAGGTGAACGTCAGGCTCAGGGAGCATAACGTTCCGGTCTCGATTTCGGTGAACCGGGCGGCGGTCCGGGCCTATGGGGGGGCCTTCGCGGTTTTGGCCGAGGAATTACGCATTGAGGAAAAGCCTTCTCTGGCGGCGCTCCTGAGTATGGAAGGGATACTGGACATTGAAAAAAACCGGGACGACGAGCGGTACCGCCAGATCATCAAGCCTGTGCTGCAAACCGCGGCGGATCGGTTTGAGGCGGAACGTATACGGGAAGGGAACCATACCGAAGCGGACATACTCTCTCATGTTGCCCTTCTGGAATCCCTGTTGGGAAGCGTCGCGGACCAGGCGCCGGTTATGGAAAGGGCTTTTCAGGAGAACCTGCGAAGCCGCTTTACCGAACTTTTGGGGGATAAAGTTGATGAAAACCGCATCCTCACCGAAACGGCGGCCCTCCTGGTGAAGTATACTATCGCGGAAGAAATCTCCCGGCTTCAGGCTCATCTGGCTGAATTCAGGGCGGAAGTCAAACGGAACGGAAGTCTGGGGAAAAAACTTGATTTTCTCAGCCAGGAGATCAACCGGGAAATCAATACTATAGGTTCCAAGATGCCGAACCTACAGGTAAGCCGCGCGGTGGTGGATATGAAAGACGCGCTGGAGAATATCCGGGAACAGCTACGGAATGTCGAGTAGGGAACGGAGGAGTTGGAACGGACCAAGCGAAGCAGGGGAGCGGGGAAATGGAGAAAAGGGGAAAAGAGGACATAAAAGGCATAAAAATAGCTATATCGGGAAAGAGCGGCTGCGGCAACACCACCGTAAGCCGCTTGGTGGCCGAAGCCCTGGGTTTGCGGTTTATCAACTTTACCTTCAGAAACCTGGCGCTTGAGCGGGGCTTAACGCTTCAGGAAGTGATTTCCCTGGCGAAAGAAGACGATTCCTGGGACCGGGAGATAGACAGCCGCCAGGTGGCCTTGGCCAGGGAGGGCGGGGGATGCGTACTGGGTTCCCGCCTGGCCATTTGGATGCTTGGAGATGCGGATCTCAAGGTTTTTCTTACGGCGCCGCCGGCTATACGGGTAAAGCGCATACTGAACCGGGAAGGGGGCGATCCCGCAATGGCGGCGGCTTTTACGGAAGACCGGGATAGGCAGGACAGAGAACGGTATATAAAAATATACAATATTGATAACGACAAATACGGCTTCGCGGATCTCATCATCAAAACCGATGACCTTGACCCTGCCGCCATAGCGGACATCATCGTCCAGGAAGCCAGGACCAGGAGCCGGCGGCTAAAGCCGCTGGGGGACTTTGCAAAGCCCCCCAGCCTCCTAAAAGCCTGAAGGAATTTATGAACGGCAGCGATCCTCGTGATATAGCCGAATTCCGGCGTATCATCTATTCCTATTATGAGGAAGCGGGGAGGGTATTTCCCTGGCGGCAAAACGCCGATCCCTGGGGGGTCCTGGTCTCCGAATTCATGTTGCAGCAAACCCAAACAGACCGGGTGATCCCCTATTGGGAGCGCTGGATGCGGCTTTGGCCTTCTCCTCAGGACCTGGCCCGTTCCTCCCTGGAAGCCGCGATGCGGGAATGGAGCGGCCTGGGCTATAACCGCCGGGCCCGGTATATCAGGGACTGCGCCGGGGCAATCGTCAAGGACCATAAGGGGCGGGTCCCTGAAACGCCCGGCGAACTGCAAACCCTGTCCGGTATAGGCCCCTACACCGCAGGGGCTGTCGCCTGTTTCGGCTATAACTACCCGGCGGTCTTCATCGAGACCAATATCCGCGCTGCGGCGCTTCACTTTTTTTTCCAGGGCCGGGAAGGGGTAAAGGACCGCGAAGTTTTCCCCGTCCTGGAGGCCGCCCTGGACAGGGAAAACCCCCGCAGGTGGTACTGGGCCCTCATGGACTACGGCGCCGCCCTGAAAAAGCTCACGGTGAACCCAAACCGCAAAAGCGCCCATTACGCCAAACAGAGCCCCTTTGAAGGGTCCTTCCGCCGGCTTCGGGGCATAGTCATACGGGCGCTGGCTTTTCATGGCCCCGCCACGGCGGAGGAGCTGGCCCGCCGCACGGGGATAGGGCAAGAGGACGTATACCGGGCGGCGGAGAGTTTGGAGAAGGATTTGATGGTCGCGGAAAAAGAAGGAGTTTACCGCATAGCGGAGGAATAAACAAAAACAAGGTTCACCCTGGAGGATTCAAGCGGGTATCTTGACTCCCGTGGAGCCTTCTATTGGAGCTTCTATTGGGGTCTTTATTGAGACTTCTATTCTCCAATATACGTGCGCCATATATCGGTCAAGTAATTGGGCTCCTCCCAACTGCCGTTGACTCCGCCAAACACGTACAAATAGCCGTCCCGTACCACCGCCGCGTGGGTAGCCCGTTCCGCGAAGGGGGCGTCCAGCGCCTTGGTCCAGGTCTTGCCGTCACGGGAAAACCACAGGTCGTTCTTGAAATACCCGTCGTTGCCGCCAAAGAGCCACATACCCTTGCTGTTGGCGTTTACCGTATGATCGTTCCGTCCGGTCCATTCGGCGGACGCGGTTTCCTGGGTCCACGTTGTTCCATTGGTGGAACTCCACACATCCCGGTATTCGAAACCGTTCTCAGCAGCAGGGTTAGCAGTATACCATCCTGCACCACCGATGACATATAGTTTATTGTTATACACCACGCTGTCGTGCTGCTGAACCCCGCCGGTAAGCCCTGAAACAGAGGAAGCTACCGTAAACATAGTGCCGTTGGTGGAGTAAGAGACGATGTTGGCGGTTTCCCATGTACCTTGGCCATTCTTTTTTACCCCGCCGATATTATAGATCGTATTGTTGTATACCACCGAACTATGCAGGTAATGTTGCATGGTATCAGGAAAGGTAAAGGTCTTTGACCAGTTTGTTCCGTCAGCGGAGGCAAATACTTCGTTGGTATTGGTCAGAATAAATTGATCATTATGCGTTACCACGGTAAATGCCATTGGGTTGTAAGACATGTTGCCCGCAGGCAAATCCCCCACCTTTTCCCATTGGGTTCCATAGTAACGGCACGGTACGTCGAAAGTCCGCTCGTTCTCTCCGTCTTCGGATATCACCGTAAAATTGAAGGTGGTGATTGCCACTCCCGGCGTGAGGTTGTACCCGCCGGTATAGGTATTATGGGCAATGGCCGTGCCGTTCAGTTTTATCGTAGCATTGCTGTTTACCAAAACCGGCTTGAATTTGAGCTGGGTAGTATCCGGCAATGACAGCCACCCAACACTATCGCCGCTGTTGATGACGGCGACCACATCTTCCACATCATCTTCCGCCATGTTGGAAATCCAGAATTGGGAAAGGGCGGCGCTGGAATAATTGACTACCGGCTGTAGGGTAATGGTGTAGGTGGAAATTACGTGTTCATTTTCCGCTGTTACCACAATGGTAATTGCAGGCGTAGCAGCAATGATGATATCCTCTGAGGCGGCCCCTGAGCTTTGCGCTTTCCCGTTCACGGTTAAGCTCGTGATATTGGCATTAAGCGCGGCAGGTATTACCCTCATAATGGTTTCCGATGCGTCAACTTTCAAGGTATAACTCGTGATGTCCGCATGAAACTGCTGATCCAGTTTTCCTTTGGTAAAGGTAAGGCTGCTTAAACGGGATTCACTGCTTGCCTGAG
>JAIRLK010000360.1 GCA_031259515.1 Treponema sp.
CGGAAATCCTTTTGGCTTTAGCCAAAAGATTGGAGCGAAAAGCCCGGTTTGCGGCGTTTTACGCCGCAAATGCGCCCAAATTCCGAATTCTAAATGAGATATTAAACAGGTTCTTAGAGCCTGTTGCACATGTTGGTCTTTGCGGCACAAGTACCGCAAAGACCACGATTATCGGGCTCTTAGCGTAGCGTGCTCATAAGCTCGTCATAGGGAACGAGAACTTCGATAGGCCCCATCGCATAGGGGGCTATTTCGTAGGGGTCCCAGTGAAATCCAAATCCGCCTGCGGTAAGGAAGAAGTTTTCCGGAATATCGGGCAAGTCCGTAAAGAAACCGCCCTGGCTTAGAGGGGCATCCGCCGCGATTCCCGCGAATTCCCGCAGTTTGGCCGCCAAAATCCGCCGCACGGTCATACGGGCGTTTTTCTGGATGAGATCGTCCAGGCTGAGCTTTTTAATTTTAGCCGTATCAAACAGGAAATATTGCTTTTCCCGCATACCGTGGGCGCCTCCCATGTAATACTCCCGGAACCGGCTGACGACGATGCACCGGGTGATCCCCGATAACGCCCTTTCCAGGACTATTTCGGCGCCTTCAATAGTTTCGCTGTACTCCCAGTTCAAGGATTCGGAAAGAGAGCGGCCTTCCGTCATAGCCATGTTCCCTGCTTCTTGGTACCGTACCCGGTAATCCGCGATGATCTTTTCCTCATACACTTCGGGATCAATCCCGCCAAACACGGTGTCCCGGACCAGTTCCCCCAGCTTTCCCCGGGTTGGGATATTCTGAACGATCATCATGATGATCATTTGGGGACCGTCATATCCGGGGGCCGGGTTTAGGGGTATGGTTTCGGATTTAACCACTGTTTTGTACGTTACAGGTTCAATATCCCTTTGAGCCTGCCGGTTTCTCCGGTCTTGAGCATTCGGATTACTTTGACAGAAGCCGAGAAATGTCATACTCACAAGAGAAAGGATCGCCATAAAAAAGCCTTTGTTAACTGATTTTTTCCTCATCCTTTTAGTATAATATTTTTATAGGCGTTTTCCAATTTTTTTGTTATACTAATCTTTTATGATATGAATAGAAATATCCTGTCCGGTAAGGAATGGTTTTACGATAATGACTTTTGGGAACAGTACGCCCCCATCATGTTTGACAATAAACGGATGACTGAAATTTCCCGGGTGGCCGATGGAATCACCCATCTGGCCTGTCCGGATCTGTACCGGCAGGAAGCCGCTTCCGCGTCCCGGTCCGGGGTGCCGCCGCCTGATTCCTCTCCACCTCGGGTTCTGGACCTCTGTTGCGGGTTTGGCCGCATCACGCTGGAACTGGCCCGCCGGGGCTTTTCCCCGGTGGGGGTGGACATCACCGGGGCATACCTGGAAACCGCCCGGGACGACGCGGTCTATGAAAACCTGGACATAGAATTCGTCCGTTCTGATGTCCGCGCCTTTAAACGCCCCGCCGCCTTTGACCTGGCGGTGAACCTCTATATATCCTTCGGCTATTTTGATAACCCGGAAGACGACCGGCTCGTGGCTCAAAACGCTTGTGATTCCCTGAAAGACGGCGGCGCTTTCATCATCGAGACTCTGGGAAAGGAGATCGCGGTCCGGGACTTTGTTGAAGCCGAATGGTTCGAGCGGGCGGGCTTCATGGTACTCACGCAATACGCCCCCCGTGATTCCTGGTCCTTCCTGGAGAACCGGTGGATCCTCATTGATGAAAAAGACGGCCGGCGTATCGAAAAGACCTTTACCCAGCGGTTGTACGCCGCTTCCGAACTCCGGCGTCTCCTGTTCGACGCGGGTTTTTCCAAAGTGGAACTTTACGGCGATTGGGATGAATCCCCCTACGATCATCGGGCGGAGGCGCTGATTGCCGTTGGAAGAAAATGAAAACCTCTTATGTAAGGAGTATAATATATGGCTAAGTATATTCTCGCGTTGGATCAGGGGACGACCAGCTCACGGGCTATTCTGTTTGATCAGGATCAAAAGATAGTTGGGACCGCCCAAAAGGAATTCGTTCAAATTTATCCCCGTGCGGGATGGGTGGAACACGATCCTATGGAGATCTATTCCTCCCAGTACGCGGTGATGATGGAGCTTATCACCCAGCAAGGGGTTGCGCCGGGGGATATTGCCGCTATAGGGATCACCAATCAGCGGGAGACCACCGTTCTTTGGGACAAGGCCACCGGGCGGCCCGTTTATAACGCCATTGTGTGGCAGTGCCGGCGTACCGCGGAGATTGTGGACGGCCTTGTGGAACAGGGGCTTTCGGATTACATCAAGAAAACCACGGGTCTGGTTCCGGACGCTTATTTTTCGGGGACCAAGGTCAAATGGATTCTGGACCATGTTGAAGGCGTCCGGGAAAAGGCGGGCCGGGGGGAGGTTCTTTTCGGGACGGTGGACACCTGGCTTATCTGGAAGCTGACCAACGGGGCGGTCCATGTAACCGATTATACCAACGCCAGCAGGACCATGCTCTTTGATATTCACAACCTGGATTGGGACGATACCCTGCTTAAAGCCCTGGACATCCCACGGGCTATGCTGCCCCAGGTACGGTCTTCAAGCTCGGTGTACGGTACGGCCAATATCCAGGGCGCGGAGATTCCTATTGCCGCCGCCGCGGGGGACCAGCAGGCTGCTCTTTTCGGCCAGTGCTGCTTTAAGAAAGGGGAGGCGAAGAACACCTACGGTACGGGTTGTTTCCTCCTGATGAATACCGGGAACGAGCCCTGCGAAAGCCGGAACGGTCTATTAACCACCATCGCCGCAAGCCTTCCCGGAACGGTCCAATATGCCCTGGAGGGCAGTGTCTTTGTGGGCGGCGCGGTGATTCAGTGGCTGCGGGACGAACTGCGGTTCGTCACTGAAAGCGCCGATTCGGAGTATTACGCCGGCAAGGTCCCCGATACCGGCGGGGTCTACCTGGTTCCTGCCTTTACGGGCCTGGGCGCTCCCTACTGGGACATGTACGCCCGGGGCTGCATTGTGGGTCTCACCAGGGGTACCAAGCGGTATCACATCATCCGCGCCGCAGAAGAGTCCATCGCCTACCAGAGCCTTGACCTGATTCGGGCTATGGAAAAAGATACGGGCGCTGAGATTCCGGAACTCCGGGTGGACGGCGGCGCCAGCCGGGACGCCTTTCTCATGCAGTTTCAGGCGGACATCATGGGGGGCCGCATCCTGCGTCCGGGGATACGGGAAACCACCGCCCTGGGCGCGGCGTGCCTTGCGGGAATAGCCGTGGGGTTCTGGAAGGGCCTTGACGAAGTCAGGGACCGCTGGCAAATCGACCGGGTATTCGAGTCGGCTTTAGACGCCAGTAAGCGGGAATCCCTGCTCGCGGGCTGGCACAAAGCCGTTAGCCGCAGTCGGGACTGGGCGGAATGAAAAAACGGGCCGGCCCCTTGTTAGCGGGGGCCTTGGGCCTTGGGCCTTGGGCCTTGTCCCCTGATCAGCAGGCGGGAGAAGGAAAAGTCAGCAATTTTACATTTAGAAACACATTTTTATGAATCTGAAAAATTTGAACGCATGTGCAACACGAAGCACCGCAACCCGGGCTATCCGCTCCAACCTTTTGGCTGTGCCATATGGATTTCCCCGGCTATCCCTTCCACAGGTACCTTGGCCGGCAATGATAGGCCGACAAAGGCAAGCTTCCCAGCCTGTCTACACGGCATAGTCAAGACCCCGGAGCAAAGAAAGAG
>JAIRLK010000406.1 GCA_031259515.1 Treponema sp.
CCCTGTATTTTTTCCTCTGCGCCCGGCGCGCACGCTGCGATGTCATGGTTGTGGAAACCGGCATGGGGGGAAGGCTTGATGCGACCAACATCGTCGATCCGCTGGTATCGGTAATCACCTCTATTGAACTTGAACATACCGAGTATTTGGGGAATACCCTCGCCGCCATTGCCGGGGAAAAGGCCGGGATTGTGAAACCCGGAAGGCCCCTGGTTTTAATGGAACAGTCCCCGGAAGCCTTGGAGATCTTCCGGAAGGCTGCGGCGGATAGGGAAGCGCCTCTCACGTATTTTCCGGAAGCCGCGTACATCAACACTATCCATTTCAATAAAGATACAACCTCCTTCATTCTTGGTTTCAAGAAAGGGGAGCCTTTTTTTACCCCTCTGAATCTGGCCGTTGCCATCCCCGGGGAAATCCAAGCAAAAAACGCCGGTTTAGCGGTTCTGGCGGTACAGAAAGCTTTCCCCCTAATCAGCCGGAAGGCGATATATGAAGGACTGCGGAACTTCACCCTGCCCGCCCGGTTTGAGCGGCTTCTGGAGGATCCGCCCCTCGTCATAGACGGAGCGCATACCCCGAGAAGCACGGAATATTGTGTCAAAACCTTTACTTCACTTTACGGAGAGGGCGGTATCCTTATCTTCGGCTGTGCCGCCACGAAAGACGCCCGGGCCATGGCGCAAATCCTGGCGCCCCATTTCTCCCAAATCATCATCACCTTTCCGGGAACGTTTAAGGCCAGCGATCCCGAAACGGTTTACCGGGCGTTTCAGGAATTCATAGACGGGGACTCTCTTTTTTTCATCACCGATCACACACAGGCCATTAAGAAAATCCTGGCCCTGAGGAGGGAGACGGGATTGCCTGTTTTGGGAACCGGGTCCTTTTATCTTGCCGCAGATATACGCAGCATAACGAGCCTTCTCAAAAAGCAGGCGGGACTATAGGGGGCAGGGTATATTCCCGGCTTTCCCCGGAAACCGGATCGCGGAAGGAAAGGCCCTGGGCCCTAAGGGCTAAAAAAGGCTGATCCGGAGGAAGAACCCCCTCGCCGCTATTCAGAGGTTTGTGGTCCCTAATAACCGCGCCGCCGTAGAGGGAGTCGTTTACCAGGGGAAAGCCCAGCCAAGCCAGGTGGCACCGTATTTGGTGCCGGAATCCCCGCTGAATCCGCACCGCGAAGACCGTAAAACCCTTCACGTTTTCCACCGCAAGAATCCAGGTCCGGTAAATTTTCTCCGGCGGAACGCCTGGGTGTATCACCGGCCGCACGGTTTTTCTTCCCGGCCCGTAGGGTCTAAAACCGCTTTCAACGATAAGGGGATACGTGTTTTGGGAAGGATACATCCGCGGCTTGGGGGGATAGCCCGGTAATCTTTCCATTGTACCCACGGAAAAAGCCCCGTAGGTCTTACTAAAGCTGCCCTCCTTCTGCTGGACCAGGAAGGAATCCATAGCCTCCTGGGTTCGGGCAAACAGGACCAATCCTTCGGTCTCGTAATCCAGCCGATGAAGTATACCGCCTTCCCAGGGGTTCCGGCCTTTCACCTCCGGCACTTCGGGATAAAGCCGGGAACACCAGTCAAGAAGAGTATCCTCCCGGTCTTCCCTGCCGTCCTGCTTCTTCAGGAAAACCGAATGCATTCTAGGCGGCTTATAGGCCACAAGGTAATCGGGTTTCAGATCCACGATGTTTGGTTCGGACATTAATTAATACTATCGGAAAAACAGAGGGATAACTATAGTTTTTGGACTAATTTTGACTTTAAGGCTGCGGTATGGCGGTAAAGTATAGAGAGAAACCGGCTAAGATGCCCTCCTGCCGGATTGGGACATTGACAGGGGACCCCTTCTGCTGTATAGTGTTAGGAGTTTGCGGGGCTTTACCCCGCAGGCTCAAGACTGTCCGGGGGTGCACCGGTTTCGACTGGTACGGTTCGGGGTACAGGCCGCAGGTGGAGTGCAGACCTCCTGATTCTGCAAAACAATTAACTGCCGACTACGACAGTTACGCTCTCGCTGCGTAATCAGCGGAACGCGGAAACCGGCCCCGCCGCCTTGAGGGGTCGAATTTCCGTCGCAATCAAGGCTGGTCTATCCCGGGGTTCGGACCGGGTGTGATGAGATTTTCCCGGAATACGGATAGGCCGTTGGCCGCGCAGCCAAACCTGTCCCGACAATATACGGCGCGGCTAAACCTGTAGACGTTTGTATTTCGCGTATTAGGACGCGGGTTCGACTCCCGCCACCTCCATACAAAGTGGGAAATAACCGAATCCCGCGTTATTGATTATGTTCCGCAATGGCCTTGAATTTATTCTGAATCGTAACAACGGCGCTGGTAAGAACCGGGTCGAATTGAGTACCTTCTCCATCCTGAATGATGCGTATGGCTTCATGGTAGGGTAAGGCGGCTTTGTATACCCGGACGCAAACCAACGCGTCGTAGACATCCGCCAGGGAAGCGATGCGGGCGGCAAGGGGAATATCCGTACCTTTAAGGCTCTGAGGATAGCCTTTGCCGTCAAAGCGTTCATGGTGGCAGTAACAGATGTCTTCGCAATGCTTCAGGTAGATAGAATCGTTTACGTTGCCCAGTTCGCCGATGATCTCCTTACCGCGGGTGGTATGGGTCTTCATGATCTCGAATTCTCCCGGGTCCAGTTTGCCGGGTTTAAGAAGAATACGGTCGGGAATGGCTATCTTGCCGACATCGTGGAGAGCCATGGCCTTGACGATCATGTTGGGATCCATGGTCCTCAGCTCGCCGGTATAAACGGAATTGGATTCCAAAAGGTAATTGATTAGGGCATTGCAGTACAACTGGGTACGCTTCACGTGGCTCCCCGATTCAAGGTCCCGGTGTTCAATGACGTTGGCCAGGCCCTGAAGGGCGCTGTCCAGGATGGCGGTGGCTTCGGCGGTTTTCTCCGCCACCATCTCTTCCAGGCTGTCACTGTAGTTTTTAAGCTCAATCTGGTTTTTGACCCGGAGTTTGACGATTTCCGGCAGGAAGGGCTTACTGATAAAGTCAACCGCCCCGGCGGCAAGAGCCTCGCTTTCGGAATCCGACGTGGTGATGAAGATAACCGGAATCCGTTTCAGGGTATCGTCGGCTTTGATGATCTCCAGCATCTGATACCCGTTCATCACCGGCATAAAAATATCCAGAAGGATGATTTTGGGGAGAATCCCGGCTTTCCGCAAAACATTCAGCGCTTCGACTCCGTTACCGGCGGTGATGATGTTGTAATTGTCCTTCAGGATTTCCTCAAGGATCATGACGTTCATTTCAACATCGTCAACCACGAGAACAGCCGGCTGGTTGCCGGCTGGTTCAGGCATTTGTTAATACCTTATCAATAGCCTCCAGCGTCGCGGTAAAACATGCGGAAAGAGTATCCATGGCGCCAGGGGCCACCGACTTGCCCTTGATCTGGGTTTCCACAGCCAGCAACTGCTTGTAGAGTTCAGAAAAAGATAAATTTGCGGCAATACCCTTTATCGTATGAGCCGCAGCCCGAGCTTTCTCATAATCTCCCGCATTCAGGGCGGCGGCAAGGTCATTCAGATTATTTTCAGCTTTAAATTTTGCCAGCAACCGGTGATAAAGCTTGGCGTTATTCATCACCCGCTTTTGGCCTTCCGCCGCGTTAACGTATACAACATCATCAGCCATTTTGCCTCCTCAACTGGTCTCTTGTGAGCCGCTCGTTCTCAAAAATACACCGCATATAACATCGAATTTACGAAAAATTCGCTGAATTTGCGGCTCATAAACGTGTCTAAAATATACTAAAATTTTGATGGTTTTGCAAAAATCATCAAGGCCGGCAGCCTGATTTCTTTAGAACCTGTTGCATTAGTTTCGGAAACTATGAATAGGCGCGGGAATGCGCCCGCCCCGGGCGATAAAATCACCGCTTCCGGCGGGATTTACCGCCATGACGGGCGCGCCCCCCAAAAGACCGCCGAATTCCGCCCAATCCCCGGCCTTCTTCCCCGGCGCCGGAATTACCCGGACTGCGGTAGTTTTGTTGTTCATCATGCCTATGGCCATCTCATCGGCAATGATGGCGGAAATCGTGGAAGCCGGCGTATCCCCGGGCAAGGCTATCATGTCCAAGCCGACGGAACAGACTGAGGTCATGGCTTCCAGCTTGTCCAGGCAGATGGATCCGGTCTTGACGGCGTTTACCATCCCCTCGTCTTCGGAAACCGGAATGAAGGCGCCGGAAAAGCCCCCCACATGGGTAGACGCCATGATGCCCCCTTTCTTGATCATGTCCGTAAGCATGGCCAGGGCTGCGGTGGTACCGTGGGTCCCCGCCGCCTCAAGGCCCATAGCCTCAAGGATACGGGCCACCGAATCCCCAACCGCCGGGGTCGGGGCCAGGGAAAGGTCCAGGATGCCGAAAGGCACGCCCAGGCGTTTGGCGGCTTCCATGCCCACAAGCTGGCCCATGCGGGTAATCTTAAAGGCCGTCTTCTTGATAATATCCGCAAGCTGGTCAAAGGAGGCGGTTTTGTGGGATTCCAGCGCGGCTTTTACCACCCCAGGGCCGGAAACCCCCACGTTAAGGCAGTTCTCCCCTTCACCGCTCCCGTGAAAAGCGCCAGCCATAAAGGGGTTGTCTTCCGGCGCGTTGCAGAGTACCACCAGCTTGGCGCAGCCCAGGCCATCCCGGTCGGCGGTCTCTTCCGCGGCGGACTTGATCACCTCCCCCATGCGGCGGACCGCGTCCATGTTGACGCCGCTTTTGGTACCGGCCACATTGACCGAGGCGCAGACCCGTTCGGTAACAGCCAGGGCATGGGGGATGGAATCTACCAGGCGCTTGTCTCCCTCGGAGAAGCCCTTCTGGACCAGGGCGGAAAAGCCGCCAACAAAGTCCACGCCCAATTCCCGCGCTACTTCGTCCAGGGTTTGTGCGTAGGGGGTATAATCCCGGTCTTCTGAGGAACCGGCCACCAGGGCAATGGGGGTAACGGAGATACGCTTGTTGATGATAGGGATGCCGTATTCAATCTCTATGTCCCGGCCTACGGAGACCAGGGAGCCCGCAACGCTGAGGAGTTTCTCCCTGATGCGCCGGCGGGTTCCTTCTCCCGTCGCGGAGGCGCAGTCCAGGAGGGACACTCCCAGCGTGATGGCGCGGATATCCAGGTTATACCGCAAAAACATATCTACGGTTTCTTTGATTTCAAAGGGGGTAAACAGCATAACGCCTGCCTTTTACGGGGGAATGGGGATTAGATGCGGTGCATGGCGCTGAAGACCCGCTCATGCATGATACTGATGGAAACGTCTAAGGTTTTGCCCAGTTGGGCGAGTTCTTCCTTTATTTCTGCCAGCGGCTCCGCGCTGGCAGAAAGGCTCACCATCATCATCATCACAAAATTTCCGGACAATACGGTCTGGCTTATATCCTCAATATTGATGTTCTTTCCGGCCAGTAAAGCGCTGACACGGGCTATGATGCCCACCTTGTCCGCTCCGACCACGGTGATAATCGCGTTCATGTATACTCCTAATCCAGATTTATATCATGCTCGGTAAGGAACAGATCCAGTACCGTCAGGAACAGGATAACCAGCATAGGGCCTAAAACCAAGCCGTTAAAACCGAAGACCGTTACCCCCCCCAGAATGGATACAAAGATAAACAAGGGATGAAGCTGTATCCGGTGCTGCAAAAACAGGGGGCGCAGAAAATTATCCAGGGTAGAAATGACAATACTGGAAACAATTAAAAAGACGATGCCGCCGACGACATTTCCGCCCAGGACGCGGACCATACCCAGGGGGAACCAAACCAGACCCGCGCCGAACATGGGGATAAAGGAACATATCAGAACCAGTCCGGCAAAGACCAGGGCGCCGCGGACCTGAAAAATCGTAAAGACGATGTAGGCCAGCACCGCCTGTACCAGGCCCACCATGATGTACCCCAGGAAGAGGTTTCTGGTAATTTCTTTGAATTTTCCCACCAGGGCGGTAACGTATTCCTTCCTGATAGGGATGATGTGCAGGACAATCCGGGAAAGATAGGCGCCGTCCATATAAAAGAAAAAGAGGCAGAAGAGCATGAAGACCAGGCCCACCAGAAAGGAACCCACATCTCTGGCCACGGTACTACTTATCTGTAGAAGGTTCTGAAGGCTGGCGCTGAGGATCAGCACGATACGCCGCTGTATTTCGTCGGGCCGGATCACGATCATGCCGGAAGTCAGATCCCCTATTAAATCAGAAAGATATTCCAGGGTATCGTTAACCGCCCCGGGTTTGTCGATGAAAAAATCCCGGGCCATGCGGATCAGTTCCATGATTTGCCTGAAAAACTGGAAGCCCACAAAGGCCAGAGGAAGGAGGATGACGATGATGGTTCCCAAAGAAAACGCGGCGGCCAGCAGGTTGCGGACAATTTTCCCCCCGTGGGTGGTAAAATTCATGTTTTTGGTTATTTTCTGATAAATAGGCACAGCCAGTATATAGAACAGGATAGACCAGAGGAGGACGGTAAAAAAGGGCGCAAAAAGGCGGCAAACCAGAACGAAGAGGATGATAAGGAGGGCTCCAAAAACGATGTTCTGTATTGTTTTCGGAGACGGCTGTATCGGAGACGGCAGTAAAGGATCAGAATCGCTCATAATTGTATGTTTCCGTACCGCTTACTATAACGTATTATCGGGATCAAAGGCAATCCTAAGAGCCTGTTGCATTTGTGGATTTTTTGCCCAGGCGCCTTGGGAGCCTGCAAGGTATAACTATGCAATAAATTGCATATTGAGGCTGTTCCAAAACCTCAATGTATAGGGATTTAGGTGAATTAATTCTGTTCAGAACAGAACAATCGGGGCTCTGAACAGAACGAGTTCGTCTCTGGGTAGAACAGGGGACATTTCTATTGAACGGCGACATTGTGGCTTGACATCGCTTGACAAAAAACTTGCATAGGGTTTAATCTTAACCACTCTTCGTGGTAAGGCTTGTATAGCTTTGCCGCTGAACGCGTCGGCTTCGACAGGCTCACCAGGGCAGTTCAGCAAGCGGCGGTTTTGATAAATTTAAGCGCTCAGCAGCGTGTGAAAGGAGGAGAAAAAATGGAAAATACGGCTCATGGTTACGCGCCGTTAGTGGTTTCTCTCTGTCTTAATCTCTCCTACGGGGGGGGGGGGGGGG
>JAIRLK010000411.1 GCA_031259515.1 Treponema sp.
TCTCGTTGACACAGCCCCGGTTACCCGCTAAACTAGAGATGTGGAAGCGTTAAAAAATGTACTTATCGTAACAGATGGTACGGAGTCGATCCGGGATATGGCGGAAAAGATAACTGAAACGTTGGCAGGTTGTCGTGTGGTTAGTATTGAGGCGTGTAATTTTTCCGGTGTCCAGATTCTTCCGGCGGAAGTCTATTTTTTCGGTTGCGAGAAACCCAATCCCCCCTCTTTCCGGTATTTGGAGGATGTCCTCAATCATATCAACCTGGCGGGCCGGGTCTGCGGTGTGTTTTCTTCGAGATCCGGTGAGGCGGTGAATTATCTTTCCGACATGGTGCGGGATTCGGAACTGGCCCTCCACAGGGAACCCCTTCTTTCCTCCGAACGGGAAAAGATAAAAAATTGGGTTGGGGACCTGATACATTAAAGTCAGAGGTGATTAACATGGGTGAAAAATTCGATCTTGATGCGTACATCAGGAAGGTTCCCGACTTTCCCAAACCGGGCGTGCTTTTTTATGATATAACCAGCATCTTGATCCATCCCGAAGCTTTCGGTTACTGTGTGGATTCCATGGCGGAAATCTACAAGGATAGGCGGATTGATGCCGTAGCCGCCATTGAAGCCCGGGGTTTCCTTTTCGCGGCTCCCTTCGCGGTCCGTATGGGCATCCCTCTTATTCTTATACGGAAGAAGGGCAAGTTGCCGGGTAGAAAACTGACTAAAATCTACGATCTGGAATACGCCCGGGCCGAAATCGAAATCCACCCCGATGACGTTCCCCAGGGCAAGAATGTCCTTCTCCTGGACGATCTTATTGCTACCGGTGGTACGCTCGGGGCGGCCCGGGAACTCATCAGCGCTTCGGGCGGGAATGTAACGAATATCTTCGGCGTAGTGGGCCTTCCCTTTTTGAACTTCAGGAAAGCCCTGGGAGATATAGATATTCAGACTCTCATAGAATACGATTCAGAATAGATTTTTTCTTAATTCGCGGGCGGTTGCGGTTTATCAGAGTTTCCGCAATGCGGAAACTCTGGACCATGGGGTTTCCTGGCGGTCCGGGGTTCACCGTTAGTTGCCGGAGGATCTAATATGAGCCGGCGGGACATTTCTATTGCATCTTGACATGAGGCAACGCGGTTACTTGAAAAAAACCCCAAAACTATCTATTATTAATCCGATTTTTATCAGTCTTAGCTATAAGAGGTATACGGTAAGGACCTGCGCAAGGGTAAAAGCGGGATATTTTATTTTTACGCGGATTCTAAAACTATTGCTCTCTAGCTTATCTTTAAGGAGGATACATGAAAAAGATTATTGCTCTTTCGGTTTTGTTCGGTGTTTTGACTGCCGGTGTATACGCCCAGATTACATTGGGGGGCGAGATGTATACCGGTATTGTCCTTGATATCCCCTCAGATGGTGATGAATCCATTGACGTCAATCATCGGAAGAAGGGAAACACGCTCTTTGAGCTAACCGCCACGGTGAACAAAGACAATTTTGGGGCAAAACTGGACACCTCTTTTATCAAGCAGACCGATTTTTTCCGGCTTAACGGTATTTACGGGTGGGCATACTTCCTGAACAAACAGATACGTCTTACACTGGGGGACATCAGCGATGCGGTATGGGTGACTACTCTTGACAACGAGTATCATCTTGACGATGTTTCCGGTTTCCGTCTTGAATACAAGACGCCTTTACCGGGCCTTAGCGTGGGAGCCGCTTTTGATGCAGGCGGTTATACATTGGAAAAATTCGCCAAACAGGTTATCTTTGGCGCGAGTTATGTTCACGCCCTCTTCAATACCGTAGCCGCCTACGATATGGGTAGCAATGCGCAAACGATCTTCGGCTTTAATTTTACCGGTATCGATCAACTGACTACCGCAGGGATTGAACTGAAAGCCAGTAATCTTGCCCTCTGGGATAAACTGGGTTCATTCGTTCTTGACGAAGAAGTCGCCTACCAGATCATCCGTGAATTTACCGCGGTTTTGCACCTGGGTCAGTCATTTTATGGCGCCCCTGGCAGCGATCTGGGACTGCTCTTTAGGCCCGGGGTCAGGTATAAGTTCCTGCCTGCCTTAACAGCCTTCCTGGATGTAGAGGTCAACTCCGAGGATGTGTTCAAAACAACAAATCTGGTTTTACATCCCTGGGTTGAGTATTCCCTGGGAAACCTTGGGCTTCTCTACCTGGAGTACAAGGTGACTCTGTCGGGCATGAAAAGTCCTTCCCATCTCATCGGGTTCGGCTTGGATATTAAGGCTTTCTAAAACACTAAACAGCGTCTGAAACGACAACGGGGTTCCGTCCGGAACCCCGTTTTTTGGTTTGGAGAGGAAAAGCGGTTAGTTGCCGGCGACGATTTTATTGATTGCTTCCTGAGCAGCGGTACTTATGGCGGCGCTGGTAATGCTTGCGCCGGAGATGGCGTCCAACACACCGGAATTGTTCTTCTTGATAAGTCTTGGCGCCCTGGTAACGGCGACGCTCCCAACAGAGGGGGTTTCGTCGTTGCCAACGACCTGTACATCGGTTATAGAGCCGTCAACCATGGTAATGGTTACGGTTATATCGCCGACGAAACCAAGCGCCGTGGCCGAGGCGGTTCCGCTCGCGTTTCCTATGGGAACGGCGGCGGAGCCGCCGGTAGAAGCGCACCCGGCAAGCCCGGCCAGAACAAATGCCAGGATTCCGAACATAATAATTGACTTATGTGGTTTCATTAAAACCTCCAACAAATAAATTTTGCTCGTGCAATACGGTTCCAGTATAAATCGACGGTATAAAAAAATCTACCGCCCCCGGAGGGGACAGTAGATTTTGGCTAAAAACTTAGGGAAGCAAGGTATGGTTGGATTCGGCCGCGGCCTTCTGACCGGCTACCCGCCCGAAGGTGATGGCTAAACTGAGGGATGACCCGGAAGCGGGGTATTGCTGGTAGTAGAAGTCGCCGTTAGCAACTTCGCCCGCCGCGTAGAGGCCGGGAATGACAGCGCCTGTCGTAGACAGCACCTGGGAATCGACATTAATTTTAAGGCCGCCCATGGAGCCGATTGAAGAAGGCATAATCTGCCAAGCATAAAACTTCGTGGCAGCGCTCCAGCCGCGATCATTGAAACGATCCGCCAGCTTTGTTGCGTCCACATCGATTTTGGCGGCCAGCGCCGCTACGCTGTCTGCGGAATAGGCAAGGCCGCCGGCTTCAAGCCCGTTGTGGGTAGGACCGCCGCTGGTTAATGAAGAGGCGCCGAAGGGGGTATTGCTGATCTGCCAGAATCTGCTCGCTCCCGCCGCCCGCGCCCGCTGTAACCCGGTGTACATGGGCGGATAGTCGCTGCCGGGTTCCTGGCGTGAGTCTGGAACACCTGGATAGGGACTACTAACATAACCATTAAATCTGGCATCGTACCAGTCAACCGCCGCAAGAGATGTGCCGTCCGCAGCCGTACCGGCAGAGGGGGCGCTCAGATCAAGGAAATCACCCTTGTCGGATATAATATCGGCTCCGGCCATAATATCGACGTTGACACTGGGACTGATGATGCCCCAGCCGATTTTTCCACCCTTGAATACGGTGGCCGCCCCTGCTTCTACCCCCATTTTGATGCCTTCGCCCACATTGCCGTGGCTGGAGCGGGGAGAATCATACTGGGAATCTTTGTTATACTGAGCCATAAGACCGGCATGATCGCTGTCGAAACCGCCGGTGGCGATAACGACGCCTTTGTTCACGTTGAAGGTATAGTTGTAGGTTTTTGAGTTGGCCAGCACCCGCACCACCGCTCCGTTGCTGTTCTTTTCCAATTTGGCAGCCTTAACGCCGGTAAGAATGGTAACCCCCGCCGTTTTTGCCTTTTCTTCAAGTATGGACATCAGGCCGGGGCCCATTCCAGTAACCATCCGGGACCGGGGTGTGGACGACATACCGGCGGCCATAGTCATCATAATGTTGTCGGTACCAACGAAATTCAGGGTGGCTAAAGAATTTTTCGCATAAAAGTCCAGCAGGGTAGAATCGGCATAACCCTGGGCGCGATACAGGAAATAATCCTTTAGCGTATCTTCATCCGCCGTATCCACCGCCGCATAAATAAGTCCCGCCGAGAGCTTGGTGGACCCGCCAATAATCTCCTCCTTTTCAATGAGGGTTACTGATGCGTAAATAGGACTACCCCAGTTGTTCCCCACTTCTACTTGAGCCGCTTCAATAGCGGCGCTGAGACCTGCGGCGCCGCTGCCGATTACCAGGACATCGGTCGTAACGGCTTTGGCTCGTTTTTCCGGCGTGGCAGGAGCGCTGGTGAAAACCGAAGAGGCTCCGGCTTTTTCCAGGGCCGTTTTGACCGCCGATTTGAGCGCGTCACTGGTAAAGGTCGCGCCGCTTACCCCATCCACCTCGGAAGTCTGGGCTTCAAGAATGCGGTTTACCAGAATCGGGATAGCCGCCAGTCCCACCTGGGCGCTTTCATGGGCGTCATCGACCTTGATATTGGTTATGGTGTACTCCCCCACCGTTACCCAGACGGTAAATTCCCCTTCAAACCCATTGCCGGTCCCCGAATAGGTGCCGGGGTTCATCTTGTCCACCGTTACATCTTCCGCCTGGGGACATCCTGTAAAGGCCCAAAGAACCAAGCTGAAGAATAGAACCATCAGTCCTGCCGCCAATTTCCAGTGATTTTTCATTAATTACCTCCATAAATCATTGTATATTTATAACCCAACGGGTTAATGTTTCGGGAATAATCCCACCATGCACATGAGAAAAACGCCTGGGATTTCGGGCGGGGCATCCTGACTGCGGAGAAGGAAAAAATTAGAAAGATAGAAACTGCCAAATAAACCGCGCACGCACGGGGGGGGGGGGGGGGGGG
>JAIRLK010000103.1 GCA_031259515.1 Treponema sp.
GTGAACTTCGCCCAGTACGTCCTGGTACGCCTCCTGGCCCCCAACGCTCAAGAGGCTGGCGGGGGAGCGCCGCTTAAGAAAACGAAACCAAAGCTGCCGGAACCAGTATTTTCGGAAACCTTGTTCCCGGAAATGGCGGTTCCAAAAACGGAGCCTCTTGAAACAGCGTTTCCTGAAACTACGTTTCTTGAACTCCGGGTCATTGGGGACCCCAACCAGGCGATCTATGGGTTCCGGGGGGCGGACAAGCGGTTCCTGGACCGGTTTGCGCAGGATTACCCTGGCGCGGAGACCTTTTACCTGTCCCGGAGTTTCCGCTGCGGCGGCCCCATCATCAACGCTGCGGGACGGTTGACCGGCGCCCGCCTGGTGGGGACGGAACGGGCGGTGAGCCTGTTCCGGGCCGAATACCCGACGGAAAAATCCGAGGCCGAAGGCATAGCCCGGCGCATAGCTCGGCTTATTGGGGGAACGAGCTTCTTCGCCCTGGACAGCCGCGTTGCGGGACACGGAGCGGATAGGGCGGAAAAAACGCAGGGAGAGGGACTTGCGAGCCTTGGGGAGTGCGCGATCCTGGTGCGGACTGCGGCGCTGGCATCTCCCATCGTCAAAGCCCTCAAGGACCACGGGCTTCCCTTCGAGCTTACCGGAGAGCGTCCCTGGTGGGAGGAGGAGCCGGTCAAGACCGTAGTCGACAGGCTGCGGGAGCGGACGGCCTCGCTTACCGGGCAGTCCCCGGCGGAGGCGGTACAACAGGCGTGGGAAGACGCGGAAAAGGACGGCGCCCTGAAAGCGGCTGTAAAAGGACGCGGGAAACGGGAAAAGACCGAAGACGAGGCGCGGTATGCCGAACGGCTCCGCGCCTTGGCGGGGATGTACGGAAGCCTTGGGGAATTTCTGGATGTTCTGGCGGTCAGCGGCAGTGGGGACGGCGGTCCTGATGAACCGGTAAAGCGGGAGGCTGTGCGGGTCATGACCATTCACGCTTCCAAAGGGCTGGAGTTCGATCATGTGTTTACCGCCGGCCTTGAAGAAGGAATCCTGCCTTTTACTCTTTACGACGGCGAAACCGCCGGGGACGAGGCGGCGGACCGGATAGCGGAAGAAAGGCGGCTTCTCTACGTAGCCATGACCAGGGCGCGGCAAGGGCTGTACCTGTCCTGGGCGCGTACACGGATGCTGGGAGGGAGGAAATTGGAGGCCGGCCCAAGCAGGTTCCTTGAAAACCTGGAGGAACTTGTTCCCCTGGCCCGGGAAGAAAACCGGAAACCCAGGGATTTTCAGGGCCGGTTGTTTTAGAGCCTGCTGCACTGGTGGATTTTTTGCGTATTCATGCTATATTTATGCGCGCAACGCAACAGGCTCTGAGCGGTGTAATACGGGGCCGCCGCAAAGCCTTTATTCGAGCCTCAGTTTTTTCTTAATCAGCATACGGTCCCTTCCAGGCATGGTCCTTGTACAGATAGACCCCGGCCTTGGCGCCCTGATCCTGATAATGTTTATAGAACGACGCGCCGTGGGTTCCCATGGAAGTATCGCTCTCAATAGCAACATTGGCGCCGATTTCTATGGACCTTACCTCGTTTCCGAAAAACGCTCCCTCTCCCACGGATTTTACCGAAGCCGGAAGGAGAAGAACCGTCAGACGGTTACCGTCAAAGGCATAATCGCCTATGGAGTTAAGACCGCTTCCTAAACTGATTGTTTCCAGAGAGGCATCCTGAAACGCCAATTTGCCGATGGATGTTACCGTATCAGGAATGGTGATATTCGTAATATGCGTCCGGGCAAAAGCCTTATTCCCGATGGCTTGTAACTGGGAAGGCAGGGTTATGCCGTCAAAATAACGGTTGGCAAAGACCCCTTCCCCAATAGCCGTAACCGTTTTGCCGCCCAGTTCGTCGGGGATCGTGAGCGCCGCCGCATAATAATTTTCTTCATAGGGAGCGTATTGGGTAATGATCACCCCGCCGGTATCGGAATGATCGGCGTATTGAAAGGGAATATAATTCGGATCGTCCTGCCACCAGGCGTAGAACAATACATCCTCATAGCCTATATACATCGCGTCCCCGGCCTGAAACACGTTGTTACTCCCGTACTGCCGCCATCCCCCAAAATGCAGGGTTCCCCGTTTCAGCCCCTCGGGTTTCGCAAGCACGGTTACTTTATCCCCGGGGGAATAGGTCGTTAGATCCACCGGCGGAGATCCCCCGGTATGACCATTACCCTCATAATAAACACGATAGATTCTATCCTCATCATCACCAAACGAGACATCATAAAGCGGACAGCCTAAAATCAGGGGAAGCAGGAACAGCAGGCCCATACCCGCAGTCCGCCTTATAAATCCCGTTCCATGGAACGCCATTTTTTTCTTTTTAATCATCTTTCGTTTAATCATCTTTCGTTCCTCTTGAAAATCACCCGCCCAGAGACTTTGTCAGCACCTCAAGCAGATCCGTCTTTTCGGGTTTAATGACGCCGTTGGCGATATGTTTGGCGTGAATCGCGGTCTCCGCGTATTGTTCGATTTCGGCGGCGGTGAGTTTTTCCCGGTCCCCCAAAAGTCCATCTATGGCGGCGTCAAATTCGTCAAGGTTTCTCATACCCAGCGCGTCAAGTATCTCGCCGGCACGGTTTGTACCGGCGGCTTTCTCCTTCCCTTGAACAAACCTGAGATACGCGCCGAGAAGGAGGGCGTTAGCCCTGCCGTGATCCACCTTCTTGAAATAGGTGAGGGAATAACCCAGGGCGTGAACCGCCAGCGTTCCCGTGTTGGCGATAACCATGCCCCCCAGGGTTGCGGCAAAAAGCAGTTTCTCCCGGACAACGGGATCAGCGAAACTGCGGGACTTGAGGGCAGGAAGGCATTCGGCAAAAAGCCGGATGCCCCTTTGTGCGGCGGCCTCCGTAAAGACCGAGGCGCGTACCCCCAGCGAGCCTTCTACCCCGTGGGAGAGGGCATCCAGGGCCGTGTTAATCATGGTGTTCCGGCTCAAACTCGAAAGATACCGGTGGTCCAGGAAGGCGGCGCGGGGAAAGAGCAGGGGCGAAGAGAGTGAGGATTTTGATTGAATGGCATCGTTGGTAAGCAGCGCGTATTGGGTTACCTCCGAGCCGGTCCCGGCGGTGGTGGGGACGGCGGCCACGGGCAGGGCTTTGTCAAAAGGCGTTGTAAACAGGGCGCCGGGGGGCAGAGGGTTCACCGCGGCAGCCGCCGCCGCCTTGCCAACATCCATAGGGGAGCCGCCCCCCAGGGCAATGACAAAATCACAGGCCTCGCTCCGGGCCACCCCGGCGGCGTCAAAGGCGCAGGCTATCGTCGGGTTTGACATCACCCGATCAAAGAGGGTATATGCCTGACCATTGGCTTCCAGGGCTTTTACCACGTCATCGCAGGAGCCGTTCTTTTTGGCCGAAGTCCGTCCGGTAACAATCAGCGCCTTATTCCCCAGCTCTTTAAAAAGCTGGCGGTTCTCAAAAATACAGTTTTCGCCTCCCACTACTTTCGTGGGCATGTAATAATTCATCCTACCATTCCATCCGCCGTATTAAGCGTTTCATTCATGACCGCCATCTCTTCGGCAAGCTGCCCCGCCGTAATAATAAGCGGCGGCGCCACAAGGATCTTGTTCTCATCAGTATAGGTCATAAAGCCCCGTTTTGCAAGTTCCCCGTTTATCCGCTTCATGATCCCCTGAGGATCTTTTCCCAAGGCTTGCACGGGTTCCCCGGATAACCCCATAGGGTCCTCCGATCCTTCCATCGGCAGACTTTATTTGGGTTAGATTTTTATTTTGAGGCGTATCCTTTTTTGGGTTAGAAAAATTATGAGGCATTGCCTGGGGGGAAGCCTGGGAAAAGCCTGGGAAAAAGACCGCGACTTGTTTTCTAATCTTATGGAGCGGGCCGGGTCGATGGATGAACTCAAAGGTGGTTAATTCTTCGTTTCTATGCGTTTATCCTGAACCCCCGCCGACCGCAACGCGCAATTGACAAATTATGAAAATCCCCTGTACATTACGAATATACTTTAAAGAATGTGAAAAGGCGGGGATTACGTGGTAAAAAAGAGGGCTGATAACGGGAGCCTTGCCGGAAACCGGGTTTCCGGGAAGACGGCTCCGCGCTTATATGACGAAAGCGCCGCGCGGCTTCAGGCGGCGGGCCGCCTCTGTAATTCCGTGTATAGCAAAGAAGTCTTGCGGCGGGGGGGGGGGGGGGGGGGGGGGGGGGGGGGGGGGGGGGGGGGGGGGGGGGGGGGGGGGGGGGGGGG
>JAIRLK010000131.1 GCA_031259515.1 Treponema sp.
GCCTTCGGCGTCGACTTATTGGATTCTTCATAACCAATTTACTTTTTGATGTTCGGATCACGCACGGCACGGCATAGCCTTATCAAGTCTCCCCGGCATAGCCGGGGGTTTACGTAAAAAAATTACCGATTAAGCAATTTTTACCGTGCAAACTGCCATCGAACCAACTGCTAGGCCCGCTTTTCACATCGGCGCGGGACGATCGCAGGAACTCTTGACCGGGTAGTATTGGTCCGATGCGGAAGCCTCGTGCAGGCCGTGCATCACTTCCAGAACATGACTGGTCAGGTCCCCGTTTGCCCGGTGGGGGCGGCCCTCGCCTATGGCCTCCGCCATGTCGGTAATACCCAGGCCCCGGCTGTTTTCGGAATACTTCTTAAGCAGGGGGACCTCCGACCATGTTTCCGAACGGAACCGCGAAACGGAGACCGGGCCGCCAAAGGTGTTGGGGTCCGGGACGCGGAGGCTGCCTTCTGTCCCGTAGATTTCGATGAAGGGCAGGGTATGAGCATAGACATCAAAGCTCATGATGATGGTTCCTACCGCTCCGCACGAGAAATCCAGGGTCCCCCCTAGGTGGGTGGGAACATCCACAGTGATAACGCTCCCCTTCCTCGGCTCGCTGGTAATGGTCCGCTCGTCAAAGCCCTTTTTCGCCGAACCGGAAACCCGGACAACAGGCCCCAAAAGACTCACCAGGGCGGTGAGGTAATACGGCCCTATGTCGAACATGGGGCCGCCGCCGTTCTTGTAGAAGAACTCCGGGTTCGGGTGCCAGTGCTCAGGGCCGTGGTTCATCATAAACGCGGCGGCGGCAACGGGCTTCCCTATCCAGCCGTCATCAAGAAGCTTGCGGCAGGTTTGTATCCCCGCTCCCAGGAAGGTGTCCGGCGCTCCCCCCACCCGTACCGTGCCGGCGGCGGCCTTGAGGACTTCGGCGGCTTCCTCCCGCTTTACGCAGAAGGGTTTTTCATTGTAAACGTGTTTCCCCGCCCTGACCGCCGCCAGTGCCACCGGATAGTGGTAAGGCGGCGGGGTAATGTTGAGGACTATGTCTACATCGGGACTATTGAGCAGCTCTTCTGTAGTACGGAAGCTCTTCAATGAATACTCGGCGGCGGCCTGGTCCGCCCGTTCAGGGATAAAGTCGGTTACGGCGGTTACTTTGACCCGGTCCTTAAACATACCGGTAAGGTTTTTCAGATAGATTCCGCTGATATTACCGATTCCCACTATACCTATACGCTGCATTCCTTACTCCTCACTATCAATCTTGCTACGCCATAATTGGCCGGAGGATGAACTTCGGCTAACCCGTCCCTAAAACCTTCTTTGCATTAGGATAAAAACTCAACGTTTATTCCCGAATAATCGTTGGCTATGGCCAATGAGTCCAATATTTGGGAGATTTGTCCCCGGTGATGGGTTCCATGTACGGTAAGCTGCTGGAGCATAAAAGAGAGCGGAACTGATGGGGGGTTCCCGGCATACCATTCAAGTTTTACCGGGGCCTTCATGTCGGCGTCCGTGAGAGCGGCGGCAAAATTGACGAACGCATCATCGGCGACCGCTATATCGGCCGTAAGCTGTTTCCACTGGGCTTCGGAAAGCTTGCCATCGGGAATAACGATGCCCTCCAAAGAGGCAAGGGCTTGTACCGCCGCAACGTTATGGAGAACGGCGGTCTTGAACATCCGCAAAAAGAAGACGGTTCCCCCCAAGACATGGGTCAGGAGTCCTGAAAGGCTCTTGTAAAAGCTCCCCCGGTCCTTATCCCGTTCCTCATAGGTGAGTTCATTCAACATTGAAACAACGGTTTGGTTTCCCTCGCGGTTATAGCGGGCAAAAGTCAAAAAAATCTCTTTCATCGGGCTGCTCCTCTCATAAACATAATACGGTCTAACATTACAAAAAAGGAAGGGGGAAGCCTCCCCCTACGCCCGCACAAGGTTGCGGGCTACCCCCTCTGCGGGGCTCTGCCCCGCAACGCCCCGCCGGGAGGCCAAAGGCCCCCCGGACCCCCCGAAGGTAAGGTTATTAGATTACTACAGATACAATGGGCGTTCCTCATATTTGGTATGAAGCAGTTCATGGGCTTTGTGGCCGTTAGGCTCACCCAGAAATTCGTCGTAGACCTGGGTGATGCAAGGGTTCTGGTGGGAACAGCGCAAGGCCGATTTCTCGTCATCCGTGTAGAGACCGGCGGTGCGCTTGGCCCGGACTTCATCGGTACAACCGTAGGGCTGTCCGCCGCCGCCTATACATCCGCCCCGGCAGGCCATGACCTCCACAAAGTGATAGGGGGTATCCTGCCCCGAATCCCGGGCGGAACGGATATTGTCCAACACTGCGGCAATGTTGCCCATCTGATGCGCCACAGCAATGCGGATCTTGATGCCGTTGTTAAAGTCCACCTCCGCTTCCTTAACCCCATCAAGGCCCCGGACCGGCAGGAAGTTCACGTTCCCCAGTTCTTTCTTGGTTACCAGGAAGTAGGCGCTCCGGACGGCAGCTTCCATGACCCCGCCGGTAACGCCGAAAATCGTACCCGCGCCCGTGTAGGGACCCAGAGGACTGTCAGCGTCTTCTTCCGGCAGGGTCAGGATGTCTATGCCGGACTGCTTGATCATCCGGGCCAGTTCCCGGGTGGTAAGAACTATATCCACATCATACCCGTGGCCCGCGCTCTTCATGTCGCTGTTCCGCTTGGTTTCCCACTTCTTGGCGGTACAGGGCATGATCGACACGGAGTAGACCTTATCGGGGTTTATCCCCGCCTTGTCCGCCCAATATGCCTTGATCATAGCCCCCATCATCTGCTGGGGAGATTTAGCGGTAGAGAAGTTGGGGATCATATCATTGTAGTATTTCTCCATATAATCGACCCAGGCGGGACAGCAACTCGTGATAAGGGGGATGTTCGGGGAAACCGTATTGCTCCCTGCGGCATCCACCAGGCGCTTCACCAGTTCAGTCCCCTCTTCCATGATGGTAAGGTCTGCGGAAAAATTCGTGTCGAATACGGTCTTGAAACCCAAGCGCCGCAGGGCGGCGTAGAGCCGCCTGGTTACCAGCGCCCCAGGCTCCAGGCCGAATTCTTCCGCCAGAGCGACCCGGACCGCCGGGGCGATCTGAACCACCGGGTGAAGATCGGGGTTTTGCAAGGCGGACCAGACCCGGGCGGTATCATCCCGCTCGTAGATGGCGCCTACCGGACAATGGGCCGCGCATTGACCGCACTTGATGCAGGGGCTTTCCCCCAGCGGCGTGTCCGCGGCGGAGGCGATGCGGCCTTTGATGCCCCGGCCCAGAAACTCCAGGGCCCAGACGTTCTGCATCTCCTGGCAGACCTTGACGCACCGTCCGCAGCGTATACATTTTTCAGGGTTAAGGACTATAGCCGGATTGGTGTCGTCTATAGGCAGACCGTTGAGCACCTTTCTGTAAGGACTCTTCCGTATGCCGAATTCAGCCGCCAGGGCCTGAAGCTCGCAACTGCCGTTCCGGGGGCACTGGAGGCAGTCGTTGGGGTGGTTGGAAAGGATAAGGTCCAACACGGTACGGCGCACGGTGATGATCTCTGCGTCGTGGGTGATAACGCTCATACCCTCCGCTACCGGGGTGGTACAAGCCCTGACCATCTTGGGGGAACCTTCCATCCGGACTATGCAGATCCCGCAGGAAGCCCAGGGAGGCAGGTCCGGGTTATAACAAAGGGTGGGAATTCTAACGTTGACTTTCCTGGCCGCCGTCAGAATCGAAGTCCCCTCCTCCACTTCAAGGGGTATGCCGTTTATTTTCAGATTAACCATGATTTCTCCTCTCTTGGAAATAGGCCCGGATTAATTCTTGCTGATAGCGCTGAACTTACAGTTCTTAAAGCACTCACCGCATTTGATGCACTTGGACTGGTCGATGACATGGGGCTGCCGCTTGTCCCCGGAAATGCAGTTAACCGGGCAACGCCGGGCGCAGAGCCCGCAGCCTATACACTTATCCGCCAAGATCTCGTACCTGACCAGATGCTTACACTTGCCGGCCCGGCACTTCCGGTCCCTGATGTGTTCCAGGTATTCCTGCCGGAAATTCTTCAGCGTAGACAGGGTGGGGTTCGCCGCCGAGCCGCCGAGCATACAGAGGCTGGCTTTAGTCATGGCCTTGCCTATGTCATTGAGCTTGTCCAGGTCCGATTCTTCCCCGCTGCCCCGGGCGATCTTTTCCAGGATGTTGAGGATCTGGGTGGTACCGATACGACAGGGGGAACATTTGCCGCAGGATTCGTCCACACAGAAGTCCATGTAGAACCGGGCCACGTCCACCACGCAGTCATCCTCGTCCATGACGATCATGCCGCCTGAACCCATCATGCTTCCCATGGCGGTAAGGCTTTCGTAATCTATGGGAGTATCCAGGACACTTTCGGTCAGAATACCCCCCGACGGACCGCCGGTCTGGACGCCTTTGAATTTCTTCTTGTCCTTGATGCCGCCGCCTATCTCGAAGATGATCTCCCGCAGGGTGGTACCCATGGGGACCTCTACAAGACCTGAGTTCTTCACCTTGCCGGTAAGAGCGAACACCTTGGTACCCTTGGATTTTTCCGTGCCGATCCGGGCAAGCCACGCGCCACCCTTGGCGGTGATGACCGGAACATTCGCCAGGGTTTCTACGTTGTTGATGATGGTAGGCCGCTGCCAGAGCCCTTTGTTCGCCGGGAAGGGCGGCTTGGGAACCGGCATACCCCGGTTGCCTTCCACGGACTTGATGAGGGCCGTCTCTTCGCCGCAGACAAAGGCCCCCGCGCCCAGGCGTATCTCGATATCAAAGTCGAAGCCCGAACCCAGGATATTCGTGCCCAACAGCCCGTAGCCCCGTGCCTGATCCAGGGCTATGCGTAGCCGGTCTATGGCCAGGGGATATTCCGCCCGGATGTATACATACCCCAGGTGAGCGCCTATGGCCTTGCCGGCGGTGATCATCCCCTCTATGATCGAATGGGGATCCCCCTCTATGGTGGACCGGTCCATATAGGCTCCGGGGTCCCCTTCGTCAGCGTTACAGATCACATACTTGACGTCGCCCTGGGCTTTGCGGGCCAGATCCCATTTAAGCCAGGTAGGGAAGCCCGCGCCGCCCCGGCCCCGGAGTCCGGAGATCTTCATTTCCTCAATGAGATGTTCGGGGGTCCAGTCAAAAAGGACCTTTTCCAGGCCCTGATACCCTTCCCGGGCTATGTATTCATCTATGCTTTCCGGGTTGATGACGCCGCAGTTCCGTAGCACCACCCGAAACTGCTTGTGGTAGAATTCAATATCTTCTATCGCGGTAGTTTTCTTTTTTGCCTCGTCCTGCTTGTAAAGGAGCCGGGGAACCTCACGGCCTTTCAGGATCTGCTCGGCGATGATTTCCGCGGCGTCGCCGGGCTTAACATCCACATAGAAGGATTCTTCCGGGAGCACCTTGACGATGGGACCCCGCTCACAGAACCCGAAGCATCCGGTTTTAACGATCTGAACCTGATCCTTAACCCCCAGCTTTTCAGCTTCGGCAATGAGCCGGGAGTAAATCTCGTCCCCCTTGTTGGATTCGCAGGCAGTACCGCCGCAGGTAAGTATATAGTGGTTATATGCCATGACGTACCCCCGGGTTATCCGACAATATCGGCGGAAGGCCGATCCAGGATATGATTATCCAGCAGTTCCCGGCCCACAATATGCCGGGTGATGATTTCCCGGGCAACGGCGGCATCAACCCTCCCGTAGATGACCCGCGGCATACCGGGAACGATCACCTCGACCGTGGGCTCCGAATGGCAGAGCCCCATGCATCCGGTCTGCCGGATCAGCACGCTGTCCACCAGTTTTTCCGAATCCAGGGCGCTGATAAAGGTATCCAGCGTTACCTTTGCGCCCGCAGCGATACCGCAGGTACCCATCCCCACGATAACCTGAATTTCCTTCCCTTCGGCGTCTCGTTTACGAAGGTCGTTTTTTTTAGAATCCCTAAGTTTCCTCAGGTCTTCCAGACTCATCTTTGCCATTTTCCTCTCCTCTCTCATGTATTCACTTTTCTTCTGAACCGTCTTCCTCTGAGTTATCTTCTTCTATCGAACGAAGGTACTGATCCATCAAGACCAGAGAACCAGCGTCTTCCAGGTCTCCCAGCGCATTAATTAACTCGGACTTACAAACTTTATAATGAACATGCCGTGCCCCGTTTTCCAGAGAACGGCATACCAGCACCTCCTGGGGCCCGGCAAAAAGCAAGACAGTCCTGAACATCCCGGACAATTCCCCTACCGGCGGGGTATCCACGTTGGCCATGTCGAACCAGGCGCTGATCGTGGTTCCCTGGTTTTTTTGGGACTGCAAAGCCCAGCCGCCCCCTGACTGGAGGGCGGTTTGGATCATGAAAGGGATGCCCAGTCCGACTTTACGATGAGGATGTTTGATCCCGTCGGTTATGAAAGGATCTTTAGCCCGTTCAATGTCGTCCTGGTCCATACCCTTGCCGTTATCCCTGACGGTAAAGCGGAATTCCGTATCCGTTTCCCGGACCTCCAATTCCACACGGGCTGCCCCTGACTCCGCCGCGTTTTGGGTAATATCGGTAACAAGATCGCAAAGGGTAAAATGCACGATGCCCCCGGATGCAGTGACGATCAGCCGTTTTTGTACTTTGCGATGATCTCCGGAAGCTGATCCTTGGTTACCTTGCCGTAGGTAGCGGTTCCCACAGTAATGACCGGGGCAAGGCCGCAACAACCCACGCAACGAACCGGATCGATGGAAAAGAGGCCGTCGGCGGTAACGCCGCCCTCAGCAAGCCCCAGGATGTTCCGGGCCTCCTCAATAAGGTCCTGTCCGCCCTTGAGGTAACACGCAGTTCCCAGGCAAACGGAAATCCTGAATTTCCCCGGTTTAACGGTCTTAAAGAAGTGGTAAAACGTGATGACCCCATAGATACGCGCCAGAGGAATACCGGTCAGCCGGGCCAGCTTTTCCGCCGCAGGCCGGGGAATATACCCGAAGGTCTCCTGAGTCTTATGTAGAATCATGATGAGACTGCCAGGTTTTACCTTCCATTCATCAATAAAAGCGATCAGTTCCGGGGGAAAATCGATCTTCCCCCCGCCGGCATCTTTTACCGCGCCTAATGCTGCCATGAACACCCCCGTTCAAATAAACAAATTTTTCTCAGCGTCATATATAATTCTATATCCTTTAAGGGAATTTGACAAGATAATCATGCGTTCAATAATAATCAATAATAAATAAAAAATTATTGAAATGCTGCGCTAATGGAAGCGCCGGGATTCCATTGGGCATGTATGGTTATATTCGCGGTTAAAGAAATAATTACAATGATATAGTGTTTCTACTTAGAAAGTAGAAGGTGGGGGAAGTCTCCCCCTTCGCTCCAAAGCCTACGGCTTTTCCGCTACCCCCTCTGCGGGGGTTTGCCA
>JAIRLK010000165.1 GCA_031259515.1 Treponema sp.
GGGGTCTCCGTGTCCCGCCACGTGGCGGGCACCATGAGTACCACCCTGCTCCTGGCCTACTCCGCGGAATACACCGCCATGATCATGACCTTTATCGCCCAGGGCATCCCCCTGGAAAATGTGATCAACATGGTCTGGGTTTCATCGGAAGTGGTTCATACCCTGGTAGGCTGTTTCGGCCTCGTGCTGGTGGCGCCCCTCACGGTCTTCGCCGGGGGGCTTATTCTGCCCCGGGATGTCCCAGCAATTCCGATTTCAAAATAAATATGATACGAGGCTGTTCCAAACTTCCGGGGGGTCCGGAGGATCCGCCCATAACGCCCTCCGGAGTTACAAGGATTACCGGCCGATAAGCCGCTTCAGGATGGCATCGTTATGCCGCCAGTCATGGGCGGTTTTAACCCGCAAGTCCAGTTCCACCTTCCAGTCGAAGATACGGTTAAGGTCCTTCTGCGCGGCCTGGCGTATGGCCCTGATCATGGCGCCCTGTTTGCCCACCACCATACCCTTCTGGGATTCCCGCTCGGTGATGATAAAGGCCCGGACCCAAAGCCGGGAGTCCCCGTCCCTCAGTTCCGCGTCCGCCACCTCCACGTAGATTGAATGGGGCAGTTCCTGGCGAAGACGGTTGATGGCCTTCTCCCTGATGATTTCAGCGATGCGGAAATTCAGATCCTGATCGGTGTAGTAATCGTCGGGGTAAAAGGGCGGGCCGGGAGAAGCCATGCTGAAAAGACAGGCAAGAAGCGCGCCGACGCCTTCGTTTTTCAGGGCGGAAATAGGAAAATACCGGGATTCATCCAGGGTGGGGAAATGGGCATCCAGGAATTCCCGGACAGGCTCAATCGTTACCCCGCTCTCGTCCATTTTGTTGATGGCCACCGCCATGCGTTCCGTGCAGCCAATCAGACGTTCCGCTGCCGCCGCCTCCTCGGGGCCGGGTTTCCGGGAAACGTCCAGCACATACAGGATGAGTTCCGCCTCCCCAACGGCCCGGCCCGCCACTTCCATAAGCCGCTTGTTCAGTTTCCGTTCCGAGATATGCTGGCCCGGCGTATCCACGAAGATAAGCTGCCCTTCCGGCCGATTGACTATGCCTCTGACGGCGTTCCGGGTGGTTTGAGGGACCGGGCTCACGATAGCGACCTTGGCGCCACAGAACGTGTTGATCAGGGTGGATTTTCCCACCGAAGGCCGGCCTACAACCGCCACAAAGGCGGACTTTTTATACGCCAAAGCGCCGCGTTCCGGCACGCCGTTTTCCATATCCATCTAACTTCTTGCCTCCATCACCTGATCTCCCACGCGGATATATACCGTCGAGTCAGGAGGAACCGGATGGGTGATCCACACGTTGCCCCCGATAACGGAATTCCGCCCGATAACCGTCTCGCCTCCCAAGATAGTCGCCCCCGAATAAATCGTAACATTATCCTCAATAGTAGGATGGCGCCTCTTGTCGGCAAGTTCCTTCTTGACCGAAAGAGCCCCCAGGGTTACACCCTGATAGAGCTTGACATCCTTGCCTATGATCGTGGTTTCCCCTATGACCACCCCGGTCCCGTGATCTATGAAAAAAGATTCCCCGATTTCCGCACCCGGATGTATATCTATACCCGTGCGACTGTGGACCAGCTCGCTCATCATACGGGGGATGAGGGGGACCTGGCATTTCCAGAAGAAATGCGCCAGCCGGTGGGCCGTGATGGCCTCAAACCCGGGATAGGAGAGGATCACCTCCGCGTCGCTCTTGGCGGCCGGATCGCCTCTAAAGGCGGCTTTCATATCCAGGATCAGGGCGCGGCGTATGGTGGGAAGCTCGTCGAAGAAGTCGTCCACGATGAGTTCCGCCGCCGCGTGGCAGCCGTCGTTTCCGCAGGAAAAAACCCCTTGCCGCACAGAAAAGACGATGCTCTTTTCCACTTCCCGTATAAGTTCCCGGGCTATGTGGTGAATCCGCTCTCCGGTGATGAGCATGAGGTTGTCCCGGTCCAGCCCCGCATTTTCCCTGAATCCCGGGAACATGAGTTCACTCAGGCCCCGCAAGATGTCCTCAATACTCTCCTTGCTGGGAAGATTATCGCCCCGGGACGAATTCACCAGCCCCTGGGAACCATAGGCCGTAACCAGGGCCGCTATACTCTTATTCAGCCTTTGCATAGGAACCTCCTCCTGACGCGGTTATTAACCCGCCGCGCCGGATTTCCGGTAACGCCGCCTTGCCATAAACGCCCGCAGGCCGGAACCGAAGAAGGCCGCCAGGTCCTGTTCGTTTTCCCGGACCGCCTGCTCGCCCCGGGCTACCAGTTCCCGTTTCCTTTCAAACGAAAGCGGCGTGGCGTCGTCGCAGACGGCTTTAATAACCAGGGCGGGATGATCCTTGCCGGCCTGATTACGCATCAGATTGAGGACTACTTCCAGGGAACGGTACACAACTTTCGGGGCCGTATCAAAATGATGGACGGGCCTCATCGTAAAAGCCCCCACATCAACGGCCAGAATATGCCTGAAGCCTTCCTCCCCGGCGATGCGGACCGGCATGTTGTCCACCAGCCCGCCGTCTGCCAGGAGCATCGCTCCCTCTTGCAGGGGCTCAAAAAAAATAGGAAACGACATAGACGCCCGTATGGCCCGGGCAAGACTGCCGGACCGGAACACGATTTCTTCCCCGGAAATAAGGTCCAGCGCGTTGCACCGGAAGGGGATGCGGGCCTCCTCGAAGCTCTTGTACCCCGAAAGCTTTTCAATCAAGGCCAACACCTGGTTCCCCGAATCCATCCCCGGCTTCCCGGTCAGCGCCCCGATAAGCTGCCCCGCCTGAAGGATCTTCCCCACCGGCCCGTTCAGCTTGAATACAAAGCTGTCAAGGTACTGGGTTATGTCGAATTCCTCAAGCGTAAACCTGGCCATTTCAGCTACGGTCATTCCCGAAGCGTAGAGCCCGCCCACGATAGCCCCCATGGAAGTCCCCGCTATCAGAGAAGGTTCGGGATACCCCTTTTCCAGCAGGGCCTTGATTACCCCTATATGGACCAGCCCTTTGGCCCCTCCCCCGGAGAGGACCAGGGCCCACCGCAGTTTTCGATTTATACGCATATTCTTACCGTATTATACGGGGAGGAAGTCTCCTCATGTCAACAAGGTAAGAATTCTTGTCCACGGATTGCGAACTAACGTTCGACCCGGAGTTTTGGGCATACTATTCCTCACCCCCCGGCCCCAACGGAACCGGCGCCCGCAAGCTCTCGCTCCGCCGCGATCAAGTCTTCGGGAGCGCCGCCTGAGTGACGGCTCCCGGCCCCGTCTACCAGGCTGGAAAGATCGCCGCCGCCCTTAAAGCGCAGGACGTTGACCATGAAGATATTGAGCTTGTTCACGATGTTCGGCGGGAGCAGGTTGCCGTCCACCTCTACCGACAGGATGGGGTAGTTGCGTTCCCGCGCCCAGGGGGTAAAGAGGCCCTCGATGACCCGGCCTATGAGACAGGCGAAGGGGCTGATGTTCACGATGCCGGAATATCCCTGCTCCATGGCTGTAGCGGCGGCGCCGCTTGAGACTGCTATTTCCGAGTTAAGCTCCAGGTTCACGAAATACTTTTGGGCGTTCTCCATGATCTCCCGCATGTTGTGGGGGGTCTTGGGGATGAGGCCCGTCGGTTCCAGAATCCCCAGAACCTTCTTTTCTATCGAATGTTTCCACCATTCCTCGATTTCCAGCCTGCGGAGATCCCGCCAGGGTTTGGAGAAAAGGCGCGTCCCCCGCTTCCGCAGATTGAGGAGCTTTTTGTAGGAATATTCGCGAACAAAGTCCAGGTAATGTATCCATTCGGAGATGCCCGCCACCTTTACCACGATGCCCCGCTCGCTCATCAGGTCCGTCAGTTCCCCGACGGCAAAGTCGTCCCGGCGCACGTAGATTTCTCCCACGACAAGCACTTTGGGACAGTCCACAAGACGGCGTTTGAAAGGGATTTTCTTCACGTCCTGGGCAACCCGTTTCAGTTCCTTCCAGATATGGCGGGGATTGTGTTCCACCGCGGTCATAACCCTGCGCCAGGAGGTTTCAAAATCCGCCTGGGCCTTAACCGGGTCGGCGGCCAGGGCCTTGATGGCGGTCTGTATGTCTTTAAGGTAGTCGGACAGCACCAGACCCTTCCACATGGCCCGGACAAAGCCGGGACCCAGCTCCCCGTAGGAGTTGTCCGCCGAAAGGATCATGACCACCACATTCTCAAGACGCAGGTCCCGAAAAAGGTTCTCGTAGAAGACATAATACTGGCCGGTCCTACAGGGGCCGGTGGTGATTGGCACAAAGACGAGGTAAAGCTCGTCCTTACGATACTTCTTGCTGGAGAAGAATTGAAGGACGCTTCCCAGGAGCAGGTGGCTCGGAACGCACTCCTTCCCGGAAGCGTGGGACCGGGCTACCTGTATGGTCTTGGCCGTGGCCACCGGCAGGGCCTCGGCGTTGATGCCCAGCCTCCGCACCGCAGCCCCTATATATTCGGTGGAAATAGCCCCCATGTTGGAGAGAAGCACCTTTACCCGCGTATTCCCCACAATGGGAACCTTCTCGCCGGTCTTGCCGTTATCCACCCGCAGATTAAAGGAAGAAGAGCCGGGGCTCTTTTCCGCCACAAAACGCCAGCCGTTGTCGTACCGCTCGCTTTCAACTTCCATCTTTTTGGCCCGATAGCCGTCTATGATGTCCAGAAAGGCTTCCACTCTGGTATCCACCCCGGCGTCTGCGGAATGGGAATCCAGTTCCAGAACCAGGAAGGGCTTCTGCCCCATGATCCACTTGATATAATGAAGGATAAACGAATCCGGCGCACAGGAAAAATTCGTTATATAGGTAACATAGACATTATCTTCGTTTTTAAGCAGGGCTGCGGACTTTACGTCCTGCTGGCCGTAGTACCAGTACATGTTGGGGAAAATCTCTTCTTCCGCGAAGGGAAGAATGTCGAAGGGAATAACCGCGTACCCCCTGGTGGTGAATTTCCGGGGTATCCCCATGTTGGCCTCGGCGGTGAAGGCGTTGTAGGGCCGGCCCAGGAGGGCGATCACCGGGCGGCCCTGCTTCCGGGCTTCCGCCAGGGCTTCTTCCCCCAGGTTTTTAACGGCGCTGAAATAGGCGGTCTGCATCTTCAGGGCCTTCTCAAAAGCCTCCTGGGTTTCCAGGGCGCTTATGCCCAGCCGTTCGGTCATCACCTGGAAAAGCTCCAGGGCCTTTCCCTCCCCGAATTTGAAACTTACCACCAGGGGGAGGAAGCGCTTTTTCTCGATGTCAGGGAAAGCCTTCTCGATATAATAAGGAAGACTCTGAGTAATAGGGCAGAAGTTGGCGTGCACCTCATTTTCATAGCTCGGCATATCCCGGAAATGGGGCAGAAGCACATAGTCCACGCCCTTGTCCAGGCAGTCCTGCACCGCCCCGTGGGCGATCTCCGCAGGGAAGCAGTAGGTGGATTCCGCACGGGCCACTCCCGCGTGAATCACCTCGGTGGAGAGTATGGTTTTTATTCCCAGTTCGTGAAAAAACCAGGCGTAGAGAGGGTACAGGGTATGGACGGAAAAGGCACGGGGTATCCCCACGGTGTAGGGCCGCCGGAGGATAAACTGATCATCCGGGGGAACGAAGTCTTCAAAGAGCAAGCACTGCCGCCTTTCCACATAATCAAGAACCGACGCGCCCGGAGCCCCGAAGCCCGCCGTCTTTTTACGCATGTTGGTGTACTTATTGCACCGGCCCCCGAACATATACTTGTGGCTGTTCACGTTGAGGACCTGGATGGGACAGTAGTTGTTACAGGACTGGCACTTGAAGACCCGCTCGTACCCTATTTCCCGGGCCAAAAGCTCGTCTATGTCCACGGCCTTTTCGGTCAAAAGCCCGTCGGCCTGTTTGCGCTTGGCCAAAAGGGCCACCCCGAAGCAGCCCATGAGTTCCGGCGCGGGAGGCACCAGGATCTCCCGGTCCAGCATCATGGCGAAAGCCAGGGGCACGGCGGAGTTCTTGGCTACCCCGCCCTGGAGGAAGATTTTCCCCTCTATGGTCCGGTTCCCCACCACCCGGTTAAGGTAGTTCGCCACAATGGAGCAGACGATCCCCGCAGTGATGTTCTCCCTGGTAGCCCCCTGCTGGACCGCCTTGCGTATATCCGAATTGATGAAGGCCGAACAGTGTTCCCCGAATTTGAGCGGGGCGTCGGAATGAAGGGCGGCAGGCCCTATATCCCTGGCGCTGTGGATCGACAAGTCCCCGGCGGCGGACTCTTCCAGGAAAGAGCCGGTCCCGGCAGAACAGGCCTCGTTCATGGCGTAGTCTATGGGGACCCCGTTTTTTAACAGCACGTACTTGGCGTCCTGGCCGCCTATCTCGAAGATGGTCTCCACCTCCGGGTCAAAGTAGGTGGTTCCCACCGAGTGGGCGATGATCTCGTTGTAAACACCGGGGGTTTCCAGGAACACCCCAAGGATTTCACGGGAAGACCCGGTGACAGCCGCCAAGGAGATGTTCACCGTCTTGTCCCCCGTATCGACAGCCACCTTATCCCGGATGATCCTGAGACACTCCTTGAGGGCCTTGACCGGATCGCCGTGGGTCCTTCCGTAGTGGCTTGCCACAACCTCGTCGGTTTCGGCATCCACCAGGCAGGCTTTGGTCGTGGTAGACCCTCCGTCCACCCCCAGGATATACTTCCGCCCGGCCTTGACCGCCCCTTCTTTCGCTTCAAAGAACCGCGCCTTATCCTGCCAGTCCCGCAAGGCACCCAGGGCCCCGAAACGGACGGCGTTGGGCCTCAAGAGCTTATCCGCCTGCGGAAGGGGGCTCCCGGATTCGGGGGCCATGACCGCCGCTCCCAGGGCCTCGAAGACCGGAGCGGTTTCCGGGATGATAAAATCAATCTCCGGGGCCTTTTCCCGGATAAACCGGACGATATGCCGGTTCAGAGTTATCCCCCCGGTCAGGACCACCCGGCCGCTCGAAATCCTGGCCCGCTTGAGGAAATCAATGACCTTGACGGCCATCACGTCCGAAAGGGAAAGAACGATGTCGTCTTTAGTAGCTTCCCGTTTGTTGAGCCGGTGGGTACAGTCGCTTTTCATAAACACCGAACACCGGGTGGACAGGGGATACACTGTGGCGGTGTCGGGTACCTTGTCGATGTCGTCTACCGTCATGTCCATACGGGCAAGCTGCTGTTTCAGAAACTCCCCGGTCCCGGAAGCGCACTTGTTCCCGGAAAAATTGTTGACGATCTTCCCCTGAGCGTCCAGGGAATAGACTATCAGGTCCTCCCCGCCCATACTCACCACGGCATCGGCTTGAAGGCCCAGGGATCTCAGGGCGGCTTCTACGCACAGGGGCTCCAAGGTGCCTGCGGTCTCGAACATGAACCGGCCTTCGTTGCCGGTTACCAGGGCGGGAATCCCCGGAGGAATCCGCCCTTCCACCAGGAGTTTCCGCACCGCCTGAGGGAAATCCCCTTCGTGGGGGATCGCCGCGCTCCAAACAACCGGGGAAGCTCCTCCGGAACGTTCAGTATCGGCCAAAACCATCTTCAAGCTTGTAGACCCAATATTAATACCTAATGACTGCATAAAACTCCCTAACACACATAACCGAAATTGAAAACAATCCGCAACCAATTCGGCGTATTCTCGGCATAGATGAATGGCAAAAAACAATTTGAAACCACTTTATCCGCCGAATACCACATAATCATACCAGGGCCGGTTTGATGTTGCAATACGGCGGATTTTCGCCGCGTTTTCGTAAAATTTCTCTTGCATTTTTCTATCCGCTCAAATATATTAATATTAATAATGATTATCATTATTAATTATCTGTCAATGGGTGCTGTTCCAAAACTTCAGTTTTGCAAGGCTTTAGCCTGAAAAACTGCAAGAGCCGTCGAACCGGAGGTTCGCACCGTGCGCGTTTAGCGCACAGTCAATTAGTTTTGGAACCGGCTCAAGGGATTAGTTCGGTAAGAGGACCTGAACGGAACGATCCGGAAATCAGGACCCTGAAGGAGAACCCGGAATGGGACGAAAACACAGCAAAAAGCGGGATGCCGTCTTAAAGGCCATACAGTCCACTCATTCCCATCCCGGGGCCCAATGGATTTATGACACCCTCAAGCCGTCTATCCCCTCGCTTTCCCTGGGAACCGTGTACCGTAATATCAACGTGTTCCTGGAAGAAGGGGCCGTTGTTTCCGTCGGCACGGTGGGCGGGGAGGAACGGTTTGATGGCCGGGTCAGCCCTCATCCCCACCTGATTTGCTGCCGGTGTGGTAAGGTATTGGACCTTCCCTGCCTCTCCGAAGGGGATGGCGCTCAAGCGGCGGAGGCTGGCAATTTGCCCGGCGGCTTCGTCATTGATTACCGGAAGACCGTGTACTACGGGCTCTGCGGTGAATGTGCGGCGGAGGCTCAGGTTCCGCCTGAAACGGCGGGGTCCTGAAATGTTTTGTAATTGAGCGGCTGTGCCGCTATAATTAAATCTATCTTTATGATCAAGGAGAGTTTTTATGAAGAAATTTGTTTGTTCCGTTTGTGGTTATGTCCACACCGGGGACAATCCCCCCGAATCTTGTCCCCAGTGCAAGGCTCCGGCCTCCAAATTCATCGAACAGGCCGACGATACCGGCTGGGCTGCGGAGCACGTAGTCGGCGTTGCCAAAGGTGTAGAAGAGGACATCCTGGCGGACCTCCGCATGAACTTCAACGGCGAATGTACCGAAGTCGGCATGTACCTGGCCATGAGCCGGGTCGCCGAAAGGGAAGGCTATCCTGAAATCGCGGAAGCCTACAAGCGCTACGCCTTTGAGGAAGCCGAGCACGCCGCGAAATTTGCGGAACTCCTGGGCGAGTGCATTACCAACTGCACCAAGACCAACCTGAAGCTCCGGGCCGAAGCCGAGCACGGCGCCTGCGCCGGTAAGACCGGCCTGGCCAAGCGGGCCAAGGAACGGGGCTATGACGCCATTCACGACACGGTTCACGAAATGGCCCGGGATGAAGCCCGCCACGGCGCCGGTTTCCGGGGACTGCTGAAGCGGTATTTCCCCGGCTAAGCCGCTCTAACCCTTTGGGGGGTCTGGGGGCGTTACGGAGGCGGCGCCCCCGTCTTAGAGCCTGCTGCGCTTCGCGCATAAAATAGTATAACTATGCAATGTATTGCATAGTTATACCGTACAGGCGCCAAAGGCGCCCGATCAAAAAATCCACACGTGCAACAGGCTCTTATGCTATGAACAGCTTCATTGCCGAAAGATATATCGCCGGAATAAAGACCGCGGGGATCAGATTCGCCACCTTAATCTCTGCGGCGCCTAAAAAGTTAAAACCAATGGCGGAGATAAGGAGGCTTCCTGTCGCCGAGATCTCCGTGATACTATCGGGGCTTAAAAAGCCGCGGAGATGCATAGCAAGCAAGGCTATGCCCCCCTGGTAGATCAACACCGGAACCGCCGAAAAGACCACGCCTATGCCCAGGGAACCGGCGAAAATCAGGGAAAAAATGCCGTCCATGACGGACTTGGCAAAGAGGGTTTCATGGCTGTCCAAAAGCCCGCTCTGGATAGAGCCGACTATGGCCATAGACCCGGTACAGAAAAGGATACTGGCGGATACAAAACCTTTGGCAAAAGCGCCGCCTTTCATGCGGAGTTTCCTTTCGGTCCAATACCCCAGGCGGTTCATCCATTTATCCAAGTCTATTGCTTCCCCTATCGCAGCCCCCGCCGCGATACTCACCACCAGGAGCAGGACATTCTGATTCTCCAGAGCGCCCTTGACGCCTATATAAATCAGGGAGAGGCCCAGGCCCTTCTTGATAATATCTTCAAACCTGCCGGGAATATTCCGGATGAACCAACATCCGGCCAAACCGCATACCACAACTACCACCGCGTTCACTACCGGTCCCAGCATAGCATTGATCCTCCTTTAGGAGGGGGTTCCGCCCCTCTAACGCCTCCGGCCCAAGGCCCCCCGGCCCCCCCGAATTTCAATAGTTTTTCGCATCCAGAGATTCAGCGATGTCTTTTCGTACCCTGTTCAGGAGGGACGATATGATTTCTTCTTTTATCGGCGGCGGAATGGCTTTAAGAAAGTCCCGGGCGCATTGCGTCTCTTTTTCATCAATTCCTGTATCTTCTGTATCGTCATTGATAATTTCCTGTATAAACAACTCGTGGGAACTAATCCCCAGGGCGGCGGCGATTTTTTCTATTTTTTCAAAGGAAGGAATCCGCCTTCCCATTTCAATTTCACCGATATAATTTCCGCTGGTATCACATAACTCCGCCAGGGCCATCTGGGATATTTTTTTTGCTTTCCGAAATTTTTTGAGATTACTGATAAAAATCTGCTGCAAATTCATGATTATAGTCTAATAGACAAAAAATATGCTGGTTTAACAATAGGCTTATTGACATGATTTATGAAAAGATATATGGCTATTAGACATATTTCCAGGATCCTGTTGCATGTGTGGATTTTGGCGTTCCGGTATAACGTCACTATATCCCTTCACGTCCTGCCTTACCCCGTTTCAGGTAAAAATGCTGTGCCTTTCATGCCTTGTAGTTTAAACGAAAATGGCATATAATACAGCTAATCATGGCGGGGGTTGTATCTCTTTCACTGAAGGACCTCTTTATCAAGGAAATAACCGACAGCATACTCTCGGGGAAATGGGCGGTAGGAGAACGGCTGCCCAATGAACGGGAGTTGGCAAAGAAGATGGGAGTCAGCCGGGCGGTGATAAACGGCGGTATGACGGAACTTGCGCGGTGGGGCTTTGTCGAAGTCCTTCCCCGGAAAGGCGCCTTTGTGGCGGACTATAAGATACGGGGAAAGATTGAAACCCTGGAAGTCCTGCTTAAATACTCAGGCGGCCGTTTTGATCCTTTTACCATGGATTCCATATATGAAGTGCGGACCTGCATTGAACGGCATATCACCGTGCTGGCCGTGAAACGGAGAACAGAGCGGGACATCGCTAATCTGCGTAAACAGGTTGAAATTCTATCCGGCCTGGACGAAATTGAGGCGTTAAGCGAGGCGACCCACGAATTCTATCACCTCCTCTCCATCGCTTCGGGGAATATCATCTACCCCCTTAACATTGAGGCGTACAAAGTCATCTATGTCCCCCTGATGATCGCCGTATACCGGCGGGTTCCCAAACAGGAAAGGATAACCAGGTTTAACCGCCTGGTAGACCTGATTGAACAGCAGGACGCCGCCCAGGCATTGGACTGTATCACCGAGATTATCAATTCCGGCCGCCAGGTACTTGCGGAGAATTATAAGCAGGGAGAGGATTTTTAACGTGAGGCGCGATGACTATGCAGGAGAAGGGACTAAGCGGCCGAAGGTCTCAGACCCCGGCCCTCCGTTGATAACCCCTATTTTGGAAAGCGGCTGAATAGTTATAAATTGCTCTTGCATAAAATTACCGAATATGATAGTGTAGTAAACATCTTTACAAAAGAGGGACAATCGAATGTATACAAGTACAGTTTCTTTGGACAGCGCTGTTTTCTGTTCATGGTTTAAAGTGGCCGTTTTGGGGGGGGGGGGGGGGGGGGGGGGGGGGGGGGGGGGGGGGGGGGGGGGGGGGGGGGGGGGGGGGGGGGGG
>JAIRLK010000179.1 GCA_031259515.1 Treponema sp.
CATTATTTAACCCTCCAAAAGCCGGACTCCGGCATCTTTACCTTCAAGTCCATGCTGGATTTGTACATCTTCAGCCGCCCGGCGGCCGTTTACATAATCGTTTATACCGGAACGCTTTATGTCTTTCCGGCTGATGGTCTTTAAATCATCGCTCCAATCCAAATCAGCAACGTAGTTATCAACAGCCTCCTGCTCATCAGGGGTATTGGAAAACTCA
The DNA here is from genome assembly GCA_031259515.1 of Treponema sp. Taxonomy (GTDB): domain Bacteria; phylum Spirochaetota; class Spirochaetia; order Treponematales; family Breznakiellaceae; genus JAIRLK01. The sequence goes on from JAIRLK010000179.1 coordinate 218, forward strand.
TGTAGTTTTGAAATAACCTTAACCGCCCAGCCGAGACAAAAATCATCGGCCCTTTTTATTTTGTTTGCCCGGAGCCGTACCCGGTTCAGCTTTTTCATATATTCGTTCCGGGCTTTTTTCAGTTTTCGCAAAAGAACATCCGCAATGAATGAAGCGATTTTTACACGATGCTCAAGCCCCACGAAAATATGGCCGTACTTTGGATCATGGTAATCATATCCATAAAAACTTTTTGGAATACGCCTTACTGTCCCATAGGCGATACGGCAACCGAATGCTTTTGCTATTTCCCCGGTAAGATAAATCTCATATTGCGGGGGATGAATGCCGCTATTGCCGTCGATTTTTTCCTCCACAATTTCAAATTCACCCACGTCATTACGTTTGACACCGCATTCGGCCATCAGCTTCTGCGCCATCTCAAGCGCAATGGACGCTTCATTGGCATTCGGCGATTTGGACAAGGCAAATAGTTTTTTAATCTTAGTTTTGATTTTATCGAGATCAGTCATGATTCAGTTACTCTCCCCTCCAGTGCCGGCTAAACACATCCACGGCTTCAAGCGGTTTTTGCTTTTCAAAATTTTTTTCATTCTCTTTATCCTCCGGCGTCATCAGTTTTAAAGTCATGCACTTAGGGCAAACATAAACACAGACGGGTTTTTTTATTATTCGGTCTATCGCATCGTCGATTCTATTAAGAAACACCATAGTGCTCAAAAATAATTCGACACCGAAATCTTCTTCATAGCTGCCTTCATATCCGCAAGCCGCACATTTCATATTATGCCTCCAACGTCATAAGTCTTTTTCATAAAATAATTCTCCTTTTTTCCATTTTGAACGTTCATTGTATCCCCTTTTTTCAGGTACGCCCGCCCGTGCTCATCTTCAGCTATCCGCCGGTTGGCGTACGCTTCATCATATTGACCGCTTAATCCTCAAAGAGTTCTTTCTGCTTCAAATCGGCGATCATCCCTTCCAGTTTATTCATGGTGTTTTCCTGTTTCTTTAACGCGGCCTGCAGGACCTTCACCTGGTTCCGCATGTCTCCCATCTCAACCCGCAGCCACGAGGCCAGTTCCAGGGCCTGTTCCGCGGTTTTCTTTTTGAATAGGCTTAATTGAATCATTACACCAGCCTCCTTCCGGTCACCGGATCAAATCCGGCTTTCCGCATCATGACTTCAAGGGCGATGATTACCTTTTGGGCTAAAACCGAATTGAGAAACCGGGGGTGATCCACATGGGTAATCCGCTTTATGAAAACCCGCAGGGCCTTGTCCGCGGGGTTCCGGGCGCAGGTCCTCCACATCACTTCAATCTTGGCCCGCTGGTTTGGAGTGCCGCCCCATGCATCAGTCCACCGCGGCCGTGTTTTCTTTCCGGCCTCCCCGCGCCGGGCGCTTTTAAAACCGAGGTTCTCAAAGGCTTTCATAACGGCGTTAAACTGATATTCATATTCCAGTTCAGCCGCGCTTTCGACCTCTGCCGCCCCGGACAATAAACTCCGGTAATCTTCATCCGTTATACCGACATCTTTTTTTGCGATGTGGATCAGGGAGAGTTTTACTTTTTTGTTGGATATCGGCAGAGGAGTTTTTTTAGCCGCGCTTTCCATAGTTCGCTCCTTTGGCTTGCTCGTCAGGCCCGGAACGCCGCTTCCGGGCGACAGGAGGCCGCTTCACGGCGGCCCGCTGTTTCACTTTTATGAGGCGATCTGTTCTTTCAACAGTTCCTTGTTGATCTCCTCTTTGTTGGCCTCGCAAAAGAAATCGTCCTTTTCCTTCCGTACCGCATCCACCTGGGCAAGTTCCTCATCGGTCATTTTGGCCAGTGCCTCCTTGTCCGGTTCTTCCTTGAGCCGGATATACGTGTCCAGATTCAGCTTGTGGAGCAAATCAAGGGTTGTTTTCTTGACGCTGATGGACGTGCTTTTCCGGTACCCGAAACTGCCGAACATGAGGTCAACGCTCTTCCGATCCTTGAACAAGTCTGAACGGTTATACTCGGCGTAGGCTCCAAGCAAAGCGGCGTTGTCAACGATGCGCTTTCGCAATCCTTCTCCCTTCTTTGCCGCATCCGCCTTGATGTCCGCCATCTGCTTGTGGGCCTCGGCATCGATGCTCGCAAGCTCGTGTTCCAGAATCCCGATTTCCTTGAGGACAAGATTCGCATCCTCAAGGGTGTTGATTTTCCCCACCTGGGGTTTCATACGCGCCATGATTTACCTCCTGCGCCGTAATTTTTTATCGTTGAATGGGCAAGAACCCAATCCCTGATCGCCAATCCGATGTCCCGGATAATGTCACCGATACATCGCGGCTTTATCCGTTCCCCGAAATCCTTGAGGTTCATAGCCCTCCGGTAAATCCATCCTTTCATGGTTTCCTCCCAATCGCAGTGATTTTTTTCTTACACGCCTTTAGCTTTTCCGCATATTCCGCCTGGGCGATCCGCTTCCAACGTATACCCGCTCTTTCCGTTTCATTCATGGGATCGGGAAGCAGATAGCAATACCCGGTGCGGGGATCGCATTCATAAGCAATACCCTCAAAATAAAAGTGATTCTTGCCGATAATAAAGTCAGGATGCTTCGCGTGCCATTCCCCGGGCCGTCTATTCCAAAACAGGACTGCCTCTTCTTCCCGTTTTGAAAAACATGACGCGGAAAAACAGGTCTGACATTGAACCCGGCAGGCTACCCGGACGATGCCTTTCAGGGTATCAATAGCGATGTCGTTAGAACCGCAGAAGGGACAAGGTTTTAGTTCCGGCATGGCTTTACCTCATCTTGTTTGCCCAACGTATTCAACCAATCATCAAGGATCAATTTCCCGCACCAGTTTTCCCTAACCGTAAATATACACGTGGCACACTCATGAACCTCATCACCATTAGGATTACAATCAGGACGTATCAGCAAAGCCGCTTTAATAAGAGCCTTTAATGCCCTGCGTTCCATTGTGATTAGCTCTTCCATGTCCCTTACCTCATCAGCAGTTCACCGGCAGCGGCGATCACGTTTGCATCCGGTTTTTCCATGCGGTTGATGTCCATCAGCTGGTGAACCCGGCCAATCAGCTTGACCAGGGTGCGGGTTGATCCGTTGGCCCCTTTGATAAACGCCTCAAGCGTTTCTTTGGACAGATCTGTCCAGACCCCGGCGAGGATTTTTTCCGCATCGGTCTTCTTCAGTTTGTCGAGCTTCACCCTGACCCCGACCCGGCTGATAATCTGTTCATGGTCATGGGAGAGGTTGCGGATCTTGTACTCAAGGGTGGGAAGCCCTACCAGCACGACCCCGGTGCGGGCTTTGTCATTGATAATGCGGCGGACAAGCTCAAGGGAACTGTCGGAAAGATAATCCGCCTCGTCAATGATAAGGACCGCGTCCCGATCTTTCAGAGCCTCGATGACCCGTTCAATCACGGCGTTCATGCCGCCCTTGTCCTCCACGCCCAGGGCACGGGCGATCTCGTTCATCAATACGACCTTCGAGAAACTGGGGTCTACATCGATGAGCAGGGCGGAATGGCTTTCCTTCGCGTACTGCCGCAGGGCCGTTGTCTTGCCGGTGCCGGCCTCCCCGATGATCACAGCGATATCCGCCTCGTCCTGTGCGATGGTAATCGCGCGGCGCACCTGCTCCATCGCGGCGGTCTCGGCGGTGGGTACGTCAATCCGGGAAAGCCGCCGCGCTTCCCGTTTGAGCCACGCGTCGATCCGTTCTTCAAGGGCCTTCACGTTGCCGTTGTAGGCGCGGTTCTTGTAGGCCGACACCACCCCCGCCGAATACCCCATAGCCTGCGCCGCCTTGCTCTGGCTAATCCGCTTCCCCTCTTCAGGGGAACCTACGATGTCGAAGAACCGCTTGTGCAGGTCTTCATCAAAAGTCATCACATCACTCATACAATCTCGCTCCTTGTATGTTTGTTTTTATCCGCCCCTACGGGGCTTATCCTTTTCAAAAACCTCCGAAGCCTAATACACTGTCTTTGTCACCAACGTCCGCTTGTGCGGATGTATCACACTTCGGAGGGTATTACCCATGTCAATCAATTCCGTTCCATCTATCGAAGAAAAAAGAGAAGAAGCCATAAAGCTCTTTATCTCCTCTGTCCAAAAGCCCATAAGCGCTTTTGACCAGGCCGATGACGCCGCTAACCAAATTGTGAAAGGCGCCGAAATACTGCTTGCGTACGTCTTGTCAGGTGAAATCAAAGAGCCTAGTATCGCGAAGCGTAACTAAGTTCTCCTGGATCCTCCCTGGGGGTTATCCGCAACACGATAACCCCCTTTTTGAATTTGCGTACCGTCCACTCATTCGGCCTCTCTTCCTCCGCTTTAAAAACGTAGAAACCGTTTTCCTCAAGCAAATCAATTGCTTTCTGGATAGCGGTTCTTTCTCTGGTTTCCATAACTGCTCCTTGTATATGTGTTTTTATCCGCCCCTACGGGCGGGTTTGAGGTTGGCAGGATTCGAACCTGCAATTCTACTTCGGGGCCCCTCCATAGCGGGTGTACCATTTCCCTACAACCTCGATTAGTCAACATCGAATATCCCCTTCAATTTGCTCTTTGCCGGTTTCGTGTCCGGGTTTACCAGCGTAAGACCGGAGGAGGAGTCTATCGACAGATCTTCCCCGCCGACTACCTTGAGCGTTATCTGCCGGCTTTCCTGTTCGCGCAATTCCTCAAGTTGGGTCTTCCGGTCTTTTTTGATTTCATTAATGGCATTTTGGTATTTCTCAATGTGTTTCCGGGCGGCTTTGCGCAGACGGTTGACCCTGCGGTTGTTTTCCTCTTTTATGCCGGAATCTTTCAGTACCGTGCTGTCGGCGTCATACATATAGGCGCCGGTTTTTAGGTCAAAAATATACCCAATGCCGATGTCATCGATGCTTATTCGTATCTCTACCTGCTGTCCGGCGATTAACTGCATCTCCTGGTTGTAATACCATTCCCCGTCAACCTTTACTCCGTTCCTTTGTACTGTATGAACCTCGCGCCGTGTCCACACGTATTTTCGGAAGCCCTCCGGTATAATGCGCCTGGTCCCGCGGTTTTCCTCAAATACCGTGTCTGGCGTTTTATGCTCCATGCCCCGGCCGCCGTGATGCCATTTGGTGTTAAACCACTCAGCAAAATTCGCAAAAATTGCCCTCACTTCTTCTACGGTGGGAAGTTCCTTTACCGGTATTTTTTGGCCGCCGTTGAAATTACCCCAGTAGAGTTTTAATTCATCAATCCGGTCGGACGTGTTGGAACCGGTATAACTGTCAAATGATTTATCATGCTCGGAAGCGACAAAGCCGAAAAAACGTTCTATCGGTTTTGACTGCCCCCGGTAAGGCGTGCAGAAATGAACCAGCGACCCCAGATCGTCAAGAACGCAGGAGACTTCCCGCTGTTCTTTTTTCCCGAACTTTTTGTGCTGTTCGTTCCAGGCGTCCCCGGCAAACCAGTAGCTTGAAAAATCCTTGCCGTTGTCAACCAGAAATTCTTCCGGACAGCCGTGCCGTTCAACCATCATTTTGACGGCCCGGATAATCGTCAGTGTGGAAGGCACTTCGTCTATCCACCAGCCGAGAATCTTGCGGCTCCGCAGGTCGGTAATGCAGGTCAGCGACAGCCGGACAATATGCCAGCCGTCAGCGCGCGTTACCCTCGACACAAAGTCAAAGGTTTTATGGTCCGCCACGACCACCTGCATGGAATGGTAGCGGGTGTAATCCCGGTCAATGTAAACGTCGAAATGATCATGAAAATATTTCTTCCCCCTGCGGCAGGCGGCTTTGGCCGCCTCGTCAATTTCATTGTTGATGTAGCGGCACAGCATGGAGTAGTTCACCGTGACGTGCTCTTTCTCTTCCAGCAATCGCTGTACTTTCCTGATGCTGATTCTGTTTTTATTCAGGTAATAAAAACAGATAAGCCCTTTGGTATGCTCGTCCAGGGACGCGCCGTCCCCGCCTTTGCGGCGTTCGTACCGGGGCGCGAGGCCCGCGGTCCCCGCTTTTTTGTAGTCCGCATGCCAGCGGCTTAAGGTGCTGTCGGAGAGGGTACTGCCCAGCCGGGCGCGGATATCCGGGAGTATGCGCCCGGCGGCGTAGGCCGCGCAAAAAGCCTCCTGGGTAAGGCCTGATGCTTTCCACGAGAGGAGCAGCTTCTCCCTGAGCCGCGCGGTTTCCCGGTCAGCGGCGCGGCATTGTTCCAAAGGTTTTACGGCGGGACCGGGAGATTCGGATTTTAAAGCCGGGTTTAATTCCGCTTTCAGGTCATCCAAAGACATGTTGACGGCGGCGGCGTAGGCGGTTTGAATACCTTCCGGCAGGTTCGCCAGATGATACCGCCGTTCCCAGCCGCCCCGGACGGCGTAACTGCGGTAGGGCCATTTGTCACGTTTAGCTCGGACGTTAACGCTATTAATTTTTAAATTCAATAATGGAGCTATCTGTTTAGCGGTTAGCCATTTGTCAATCATGCCGGTTCTCCGTGTATAAAAAGCCCCTCCATGCGGTATAATTTAGCCGCCACACAAAAACCATACTCACAAGGAGGGGCAAAATGCCAAACTTGTCCGAAGGCTGGGCGATTGTTATTGCCAGCGGCCTCACCGTTCTCGGAATGATGTTTGTTCAGAATTCCAATACCAAACAAAGAGAAAAAGATTCCCGGGAACGATTTTTTTACGAAATATACCCCAAACGGCTCGCTCTCTATGAAGAAGTAATCAAAGAATTGCAAGCCATGATCGAAAGCGGGGAATCTTTGACAGGACCGGGCCTTACACAAGAAGCCGTTATCGGCAAGATTACTAAGGATACTCATTTTCTAATTAATCTCCTTGCCCGGCTTGGAGTCTTTGGAAACCCGAATTCCAGAGGTATATTTGAAACTGTAATATCTAAAGCGCATGATTTTTGTATAGACCTTAAGAACGGAGATTATGTTCCTCTCATGCTCGGAGGGTGGATCATCACCATAAAGGAAACGCTGGATAAGTTCGTCCAGTTCGTCCGCGAAGATATTGGCGGCAACTCCGTTGAAATAACCGTCCGTGGTCATTTTGCCGCAAAAAAGAGAGGCCTTTTTAAGCGCATTAAGCAGAAGTGCCGCTCTCTTTTTTTGTTTAAGAAATGTAATAAGTTCCATCAAAACAGGGAGGAAAATCGCCGCCATGATGAAGGCACACCAATAAACGATGAGCGCTAAAGGTGTTTGGTGCTGGAGAAGAGAATAGAAAGAATAAAACATTCCAATGCAGCATCCGTAAAGCCTGAAAGAATAATGAAACTCCTCGGAAAAAGTAGTATATGGAGGAAGGCTCCCTTCGGCAATACCGAAGGATATTCCAAGGGGAATCAAAAGAACAGCCAAGGGTTCTAAAAAGGATCGTATCATGCTGCGCCTCCTTCGTTTTGTTTCAGTTCTCCGTGTAGTTGAAAGGATAGTAATCCGTTACGCACGCCTCGCTCCCTTCATGCTTACTTCCCGGCAATTGTCGAGGTATTCGCTGTATATATTCAGGCGTACCGGTTTCGCTGTCAAAACTTTGTTGTTGGCCTCCCTGCCGGAAAGGGCGAGGGGATCATACAGCTCGTAACACCTGCCGGTTATGGGATCTTTAAAAAACAACGTGCAGCCGCCATAAAGAAAATCGGTGGCGTTTATGACCATGGTTAAGTCGGCCCACCCGCTCATGCCGCGCCTCCTTCGTGTTGTTTCAGTTCTCCGTGTATAAAAAGCCCCTCCATGCGGTATACTCCGATCAACCACAATCTTTTCCCCTCAAGGAGGGGCAAAATACCATGCTTACAGATACGGTTTCTTCCGCCTTGATCGGCGTCGGCGGGGTAGTCATTGCCGTTATAGCCAATCTGGTTGGCAACCTGGTCTATAGAAGGACTGATTTTGAAGACAAACGTTTTTTCGAGGCGTACAGCAGGCGGCTCGCCGTTTATGAGGATGTAATAAAAGAATTGGCATCCATGATGGATAAACACAACGCCGGCACCGTTCATGTGCTGTCCGGTATTGATATGTCCAATATTATTATTGAGAGTCTCCATACGCTAAATATCCTCATCTCCAGGCTTTGTCTCTATGGCAGTCCCGGTTCCGTAGAACAAATCATATCCCTCCACAAGCAAATGTTTCCTTTGCAAGATATGGCGCTCGATACGCTGGATACACCGGATGTGCCGGATCAGAGCATCGCTCATGCGGCAATCCCAGAGATCTTCACAAGATACATCCGCTGTATTGAGGACGCTCTCCGGCTCTTTAGAGATCTTATAGCCGGGGAGACGGGGAAGAATCTTGTCGATGAAAAAATCATGAAGGCCGATAAAAAGACCGCGGAAAAAAGCATGAAGATCGCTAAAAGGATGACAGGCAATAATAATAGTCTGGGCAAGAATACTAGCCTCGACGGCCGCGGCAACAGCTAAGGCATAATAGAAAGTCCAACTTATCCCTTCCGGCCTGTCAAAAAACCCCGCGGCCTTGCCATAAAAGGTTGCGATTATTCCTATTGCCCCAATGCCGTTCATGCCGAGAAGAACGAATTCCATGCCGCGCCTCCTTCCGCAATCCGCCGGCAGGCTTCAAGGCATTCGGTAGAATATGTAAGGGAGATTCTTTTGCTTGCCAGCAGGCCCTTCCGGGCCGCTCTGCTGTAATGCCCGGAGGGTTCGACCAGCCGGTAACACCTGCCGGTATCGTTCCGGTAAAACAGAACGCCGTTATACAGAAAATCCGTGGGACTGATGATCATGTTCATGATGCCTTCCTCCCAAACAGTTCACCGAGGGTTACCTCATCGTAATCGCCGTCCTTGTTCAGGGCTTGGAAGTAACCAGTGCCGTCATCTATGGTCAGGTCGTTTTCAGCAAGATAACTTTTCAAATCGGTAAGCCAGTATTTTTTGAGGGCCTTTTTGTTGTCGTAATTGGCCACGATGTCATCACCGTCTTCATGGCTAAAGTTCAGAACGTACTTGCTCATGCCGCGCCTCCTGCTTTCCTATATATAAAAAGCCCCTCGATGTGGTATACCGGGATTAACCACAATCTTTTCCCCACAAGGAGGGGCACTATGACCGACAGACAGGAAATTAGAGTTAAGGCTTTTGAGTTGACCATTGATTTTTTCAATATGCTTAGGCCAACAAAAATATCGCCACGGTCATCCGAGACGGCCGATGTAAAAGACGATCCCGATAAATCCACTGAAGGAGATTGGCTTCTTGATGGGATTTTCAAGACCTGTGAAAAGTTCGAGACTTTCATTCTGAAGGCTCCCGATCAAGGGCATGACGGATCAGCCGGATAAAATCAAAAAGCGAGTGGCGGTCTTCGTTTGTTTCGAGACATAAATTATTTATACGAACTACTGCCGGCTTACTTGATGTGCTGAACCCCATAAGTACTTTTCCCTGAATGTAGAATGTCCCGGTTATTTCTTTAGCCTTCCCGCCGGTGAACCGTGAAGAGGTGAGGATATAATTCAACTTTCTAAACAGGGTATTGTTGGTATACACCCGAAGCCGATTAGAACTTTCTACGGACTCAAGTAAAACGGATTGGTCGGCGGCGTTTATGCTGACCACGCGCCCGTTCAGTTTCAGGGATTTCTCTTTCATGCCGCGCCACCTTCTTTGCCTTGCGCCCTAATCCACTTGTTGGCGGCGCTTAGGTACGGAAAATCCCGTATGTGCTGTCCGTGCAGGTAAACACGGTAGAGTACCGCTTCACAAACAGGGACTTCCCTGCCGTCCGGATCGCAATAACGAATTCGGTAAAACATTCCGCTCATGCCGCGCCCCCTTTGGCATGGAGGCAGGCGGCCTCCATCAGGTCTTTATAGGTGGCATAGCCGAGCATCCGGGCCAGGGCCAGGCCTACGGCGTCCGAATTCTTGACCCCGCAGATGACCTGTGATACCATAGAGGTAGAGCGGTGGGCTTTTTGGGCGACCGCCTCCAGTTTGATGTTGCGGAGGTCCAGCTGAAATTTTATCCAGCTTCCTTCCGGCGGCATGGGATGTTCCGGCGAACGTGTCCGTGCCATAATTGGGCTCCTTTCCCGCCCTCTCGGGGGCGGGTTTGTGAAGTATTGCAGAGGCCGGCTCGCTCCCGGCCCCTGCAATTTTTTTCTATCGGTTCGTAAAGCAACTTACCGATACTATATTATTGTCGGATATTCGACTTAATGTCAAGATAAAAGTCGAAATTTTGACGAAATATTTTAAGGAATTCTTGTTTTGTCGAACATTCAACAGAGGATAGTGGAATTAAGAAAGTCTCTTGGGATAGAAAAGGTAAGTGTTTTTGCGGAAGAATTAGGTATAAAGAGGACAACTATTATAGGATATGAAGACGGATCATCTCCACCTTCTGCCGCTTTTTTGGTCAAAATACGTGAAATTTATAATGTAAACATTAATTGGCTTTTGGATGGCG
>JAIRLK010000339.1 GCA_031259515.1 Treponema sp.
GTGAAGGAAAGCTCGCAGAACGCCCTTGAACGGTTCTTTCCGAAACTAAAAGAGGCGACCCATAGAGATGAGCAGGCATTTAGCCTTGCGCGGCAAAAACTGAAATGGGAAGCGTTAGAAGAGGTGTTCCGGGCGAGCGTGGGGGGCAGCTATAACGCAGAGTTAATGGACTGGCGGGGCGGGCTGCTGAGGGCGGTGGACGGGAGCCGCGTCGCGCTGCCGCCGGACGCGGAACTGCGGGAGTATTAGGTAATGTTCTATAATTATTGGAATAAGCATACCCTCCCAAAAAACCAGACATTTATCGTAAGGGCGACAACGATCTTATGCATTTGTTCCGTTTTTGAAAATCGGATGCCTTTCCTCACTAACCGAGCGCACCAGCTCCTCAGGGACAGATGTTTCCTTTCAATCTTTTGCGTGTTTTTCTTCGTAACCGTCAGAACTTCCGGTGAAAAACGCTCGTAATACGCATAGTGACCGTCCGTATACACCTTCCCTATATTAAGCGGTTTAAGCAGTCCCAGCAGCTTGTCAAGATTCTTATGCTCCCTCGTCCCAAACCAAAACGCTTTTCCCCGCACCGCTCTCGTGGTCAATAGCCCACCACAGCCAGATTTGATGCTTTATAACATCTGTAAGCTCAATTATAATATCCTTATTATCGCCCCCCTTGGGGTTTAGTCAATTTAACACCAACATACCTGTAACCGCCGAATCCTTCCAAAAAGCCTACGAACATAACCCATTTATTGATATAATTTCTAAGGTCAGGAATTTGTTCATTGTCTCCTTCAAAGATATCATGGACCATAGCAGTCGGCACTATTCCGTTTGGAAATTCTATTGCAATCGCCGGTGTCAACGATGCAACCGTCAATATTGTCACAAACAAAACCATATTCTGAATCTTCATCAAGGATACCCCTTTCATTTGTGAACGGTGGGTTGATGAAGATCCCCGGTGAATTTTAGAATTTTGTCTGAATACTAAGGCCGCCCAAGCCGGGTTACCGGCCAATAACGGAACAGGGCCTTACCGGCGATGAAATCTTTGGGAATAGCGCCCCAGGTGCGGGAATCGTTGGTGTTGTTCCGGTCGTCGGAAAGAACAAAATACTCGTCCTCTTCCAGGATTATCGTGTCCATGTAGCCTGAAAACGGCAGGGACTCGCCCCACAGGGCGGGGATCTGAGGAATGGTTACATCGTAGGGCCGGTCAACAAGCTCGAATTCGGTAAGGCTGTAGGAACTGCCCGCAGGCTTGACCCGGATGACGAAGTTGACCATGGAGACCTCGTCTCCCGGCAGGGCGATAACCCGCTTGATGAAACGATATTCTTCACGTCCGGCCAGGCTTACCTGTTGGGCGGTAAAAAACCGGAGCAGGGTACCCAATATGCCGGAGGTAAACCGCTCTTTTTGCCCCCCGGTATCCACCAGGACTATATTGCCCCGGCGCAGACCGCCGATGGCCGCTTCATCGGGAAGGATGCGGTAGATAAAATAGGACGAAAAGATGAACCGGTCGCCCTTGCGGAGCCCGGGCTGCATGGTCTCGTTTTCCAGAACCCCGGTAGAAAACAAAAAGGTCGAAAGGACGATATAGGGCAGAAAAAAAGCCGCAAAGAGGCCTACCCACCAGCGGATGCGATGCCGCTGTTCTTTTTGGGCGGCATAGGAATATTTAAGCCATTTATGCGCCATAATACGTTACTGTATACCCCTCATCCGAGCCAAAGGCCAGTAGATGATAAGGGCTTTGCCCAGGACCTTATTTATTTTTACCGGGCCAAAATACCGGCCGTCACGGGAATTGTCCCGGTTGTCCCCCAGGGGGAGCATATACCCGTCGGGCACATACCAGCCCATAGTTTGCCGGGCCAGAGCCGCCCGGTAGCGGTTGTCCTGGGGATAGGCCCCCCGCAGGACTTCAAGCCGGGCGCGGCCATAAGCAAAAGAATCAGGGTACTGAAGGGAATAAACCTGAGAAGTCAGGGTAGTAAGGTTTGAAGGGGGATTGAGCCCCAGGTCCATATACGCTGTCGTCTTTCCTGCGGCTTCCAGAGCGGGATAGTCGGATTCAGATATCAGGCGGCTCAGATTATGCCCTATGCCCAGGGCGGCGTTGTAATCCCGCTCCCGTATCCAACGATCTTCCCCGGCAAAGCGTATCGCCATCTCTCCCCATTCGGAAATAAACCGGTCCCCTCCCATGCCCGCCGCCCGTTTGATAAGGAAATGGGCCTTAGGTTCCCCGTTTTCGTCCCGGTCTATGTCCACAAGAGACACGGTAAGCATGTAGATGATACGCTGGGCTATGTCAAACACGGGTCCCCGGGAGATATACGATGGATTCTCAAAAATTATCACATCGTTCCGCTTGGGCTTTAAGGGACTTGGAAGTTTTCCCACGCCAGGCAAAAGCTCCGGGCCAAAGATGATCTTGTTCACAAAAATACGATCTTTTATAAGAAGGGTATCGATCATGGAACCCGAAGGAATCGCGTACGCCTGAAAGAGGTATTGATTGATAAGAAGCACCATCCCGGCGGCCCATATAAAAGCCTCTATCCAATCAATCACGGGGTTCTTCGCCCGTGTTTTTTCTTTCTTAATCCGTTTGGCCTGTTGCCGCCGGGTAAGATACGCCTCAGTCAGAAACTGAAGCCGGTCAAAAAAATCATTTTCCGCTACCATGTATTCATTAAAACGTATCATGAAGTTCTATCGTTGACAAGGGACGGACGGGAACCCTATAATGCCGCCATGATCAATAAGAAGAAGGCGAAGAAACCCGCCGCCGGGATCGGGGAAAAGCCCGCAGGCAACGGCCCGGCTCAAACCGGGACGGAGGAGGTCCTTCCGGAAGACCGGGTCAGGCTGTCCCCTATCCTGGGTGTGAGGCCCGGCATCTATCTAGCGGGGATTTATTCTCTCGTCATCCTGGGGATCCTCTTTTTTGCGCTGATCTACCCCGGCCTTTCCAAACCCGGCAGCATTGCCGTCCTCCGTTCCGAGCCTGCGGGAGCGGCGGCCAGGGTGGACGGGGTTTACCGGGGAACGACCCCCTGCGAAGTTTTTGTCCCCCAAGGGAAGCGGGTTTTTGAATTTGTGCTTCCGGGATTTACCCCCCTAACGGTGGAAGCCGAAATCCCCGGACGGGTCTTTGCCTCGGCGTTCGTCCCTCACCGGCAGCTTGTCAGGGGAACCCTGGAAGCCGCCGATCCTCTGGAACCCCTTGTCCTTGGGGCGGCGGAATTTGCGGAATGGTCCCTGGCGGGGGAACCAACCGCTACCTACCAGATACCCTTAAGCCTTTCCGAAGGGGCTTACCGTGCGGGACCCGCCGCCGCGGATCCCGCAGTCCGGGAAGCCATGGACGGCGTTCTTGAGGCGGCCCTCAGATTCACCGTTACCCGGGCCAGCCTGCGGGACTTTCTGCGGGCGAAGTTCCTGGTTGATAACGGAGGGCTTTCCCCTTCCCCGGCGTCGGCCCTGGCCTCCGTCCGGGACCTGATCGACTGCCTGGCCGAAACGCCGTCCGCCGCCGCCGCCCTTGCCGAGTACCTCCCCACGGAAGCGGCGTCGGCTCTCAAAGGTTCTGGATGGTACGCCAAGGCGCTCCCAGCCGTCATCGCGCCGGACCTGGAAACCGCTTCTTCCCGGAACATTGAGATAGGGGGGATCTCGTTTAGGGAAACAACCGGAGGGGGCTTCGTTACCGGAGGCGCCTTTCCCCGGCGTGTTTCCCTCGGGGATTTCTACCTAGCCGCCGAGACCGTACCCCCTTCATCCTGGGAGGCTTTCCTGGCCGCCAATCCCCGCTGGGATCTTCAACACGCCGCCGTCTTGCGGGAACAGGGCTTGGTCACGGAGGATTATCTTGTTCCTTTTTCCAACGGTCCGCCTGATGCCGGAATCTCCTCCGTTTCATGGTACGCTGCGGAAGCCTACTGTGAATGGCTTACCGCCTTCCTCCCGCCGGCCCTCTCTTCTTACGAGGTCCGGCTTCCTACGGAGGCGGAATGGGAGTACGCCATGAGGCTGCACGGCGAAATCCGGAATCCGGTGGGAAGCCTCTGGGAATGGTGCAAGGACCTCTACGCGCCCCTGGACATTCTTCCCGCGCCGGAAGAAGTGGCGGCCCGCGTAGGGTCCCCGGAACGGTCCCTCAGAGGCGGTTCCTGGATAAACCAGGCGGGTTCCGTGAACATAACGACCCGGGCTTCCCTGCCGCCCCGTTTCTGTTCCCCGTTCGTATCTTTCCGGCCTGTTATCGCGCTCAAAAAAGGAGCCTCCTATGAGTGAATCAGCGGGAATCAAGATCATCGCCGTAAACCGGAAAGCCCGGTTTGATTACACGGTAGACGACAAGTATGAATGCGGCATTGAGCTTTTAGGGACCGAGGTAAAGTCCTTTCGGGACGGAAAAATCTCCTTTCCCGATGCCTGGGCCGAAGCAACGGAGGGTGAAGTCTGGCTCAGATCCCTCAGAATCGCGGAAAATCCTTTTTCGTCGGTCTTCAACCACGACCCGGACCGGAAAAAAAAGCTCCTCCTCCACCGGGACGAGATTAAGCGGATTGCCCGAAAAGTGGAAGAAAAGGGCTATACCCTTATACCCCTGTCGTTTTACTTCAAAAACGGCCGGGTAAAAGTAGAACTCGGCCTCTGCAAAGGGAAAAAGGCCTACGACAAGCGGGCCGATATTCGGGAACGGGATATAAAACGGGAAATGTCCCGGGAATTCCGTCATGGTCTGCACTAAAACCGGGTGGCCTTGAGCCTCTAGGAGGTTGTCAAGACTTAAAGAACGGGGTATAGGAAATAAGGAGTATCCACGGATTAACACAGATTTTCGTATCAAACGTGTTCTTAACCGGTGAAATCCGCGTCGAACTTTAGTTCGTAATCGGTGGATGTTGTTGTATCATAGTATTCCCGTCATTTAGTTTAATCAGCCTACTTAGCGGGGGCGTTGCGGGGCAGCGGAGGACCGAAGGGCCGGAGTGAGGGGCCGGCAACGATGTTGCAACAGGCTCTTAGTTTTATATCGTTATCGCAAACATAGACAGAACCACCAAAAAAGAATAAACTTTCGGTATGAAAAAAAGAGGCTTCTTTACGCAGGCGGTAGTTGCGGGAGCATTAATCTTTTTTCTCACCCCCTTTTTGGCAGCGGATAAC
>JAIRLK010000241.1 GCA_031259515.1 Treponema sp.
GGAAGGCGGCCCAGATACAGGCCCTCTTCGCCGTCTATCCGCTCCTCTACCAGGACATCCTCCGTGCGGCCGATAAAGCGATCCATTTGCGCCTGGGTAATGGGGATCTGCCGTTCCTCGACTATGCGTTTCCGCTTTTCCCCAAGACGCCTGGATACCCGTCCGCTCATGGAATAGGCGGGAGTATCCTCTTCCCGGGAATAGACAAAAGCGCCGGCCCAATCAAGACGGGCCTGGGCCTGGAAATCCAGAAGGGCCTGAACGTCTTCCTCAGTTTCACCGGGAAACCCGAGGAGAAACGTCGAACGAATCGCCGCACCTGGAAGGGCGGAACGGATGGACGCGATAAGGCTCAGGTAGGATTCGGCGGTACCCCGACGGTTCATGGCTCGGAGTATGCGGGTTGACCCATGCTGAAAGGGCAGGTCGAAATAGGGCAGGAAACGCCCGTCCCGGCGGCAAATATCCAGAATGGGCAGGGGGAAGTTATCCGGGTGTATGTACAAGAGCCGCACCCAGAAACGGCCGTCCAGGGAGGACAGGGCTTCCAGCAGGTCCGGAAGCTCGCCGCCGTTCTTGCCATCGGCGGCGCGCCGGTCGGCGCCAAAGGAAGCCAGGTCCTGACCGATAAGGCAGAGTTCCCTGACACCCCGGCTCAGAAGCCGGCGGCACTCAGCGAGAATATCGGGGACGGACCGGGACCGCAGGGAACCCCGTATGCCGGGGATGGCGCAAAAAGAACAGCGGTTATTACAGCCCTCGGAAATCTTCACGTAGGCGGAACCGGGCAGGGAAAGGAGGGGCCGGTCTCCGGGCGCGGGCGCGGCGGCTCCTTCAATTAGGGCGGGGCGGCCTTCCCCTTCCATGGCGGCGGAGGCGGCCCGGGCCGCCTGGGAAAGGTCGGCGTTGCCGAAAAAGCCGTCCGCTTCGGTGAGGGATTCGGCCAGTTCCGTTCCATAGCGCTGGGCGAGGCAACCGGCAAGGAGTATCTTCTTTTGAGGGTAGGCCCGCCTATAGGTAAGAACCGCGTTGATCGATTCCCGTTTGGCACTTTCGATGAAGCCGCAGGAATTGACGATGACGAGGTCCGCACTGGCGGAATCTTCCGACCGTTCCCAACCGGCGCGGCCGAGGACCGCCATCATGGTCTCAGCGTCAACCTGGTTCTTTACACAACCAAAGAGATCGATGTAGTACCGCAAAGCGTCGGATTCCTAGGATCCTAGGGGACTTAGAGTAATTCGTATAAAAAAATACGTGATTTCATACATTTCGAGGCTCCTGGAATATCAGTCAAGACGGAGCAGGGCCAGCCGGAACCGGCCGTCCTCGCCCCGTATCCAGCGTATGTCCGCCACCACCACTTCGCCGGCGCCGCCTATTTCCAGGGGCACGGTCCGCCCGCCGCCTATCACCTGGATTTTCACCGCAGCGGCGTTGGATACCCACAAGCGTATGCCGTTCTGAGCCTGGATGGACAGCTCATCGGACCGCTGGAAATACCGCTCGTTCCTGCCCCGCCTGTCCCGTTCAGCCAGAATTTCCCAGCGGAACATACAGTAACTCTGGAAACTTGCCTGGAGGGTGAAGGGATAGGAATTGGGAGACGTGAAGGCCGCCGGAGCGGCGGCAGCCGGGGCGTTTTCCGGCCTTCCGGATGCGGGAAGAGCGGCGGCGTCTCCCATGCCGGACAAGACCGTTTCAACAGATTCCGAAGGGACCGGGGTGTAATCCACATCGAAACGAAGCAACGCTCCGGCAGCGCTCTCGTGCTTTGCAAAATCGGCGGCGGTGATCCGTACATCCAGATGCCCATCCTCGTTGAGGTCTATCCCCGCTTCCTGGCCCAGATCCAGGACTAACTGCATATCCGGCGAGGCGGCTATGGTCAGGGTTTCTCCAAGATTGACCAGTTCCAGTTCGTACTGTTCCGATCCTAGGGAAACCAGTACGGAATCTCCCCGGTACAAGCGGCGTTCCAGGGAATTCCCCTCTAGGGTATGGACGACCGCCTGCCTGGGTTCGACCGGCGGGGCAGCGGCGGGCGCGGGCCGGGTCCAAAAGTAATAAAAGCCGCCCCCCGCAACGGCAAGGATCGCCAAAACAATCACGAGGGGACGGATTATCCTCCCGATCTGGGGCCGCGAACGTAAAAGCTGATCTACCGGTATGGGAACTTCCTGAATTTTCATCGCCCGATAATTTGCTAAAAGCCCTTCGATATCCAGCCCAAGGTATTCCCCGTAATTCCGTAAAAAGCCCAAAAGATAGGGTTCCCCGGGAAAAATGGTAAACTCTTCTTGTTCAAGAGCATCTATATAACGGCTTGCGATATTGGTATCACGGCACACTTGCTCAATAGTATATCCCTTCGCTTCACGGGTAGTTTTTAATTTAGTTCCCAGAGACTCCACCGAATTGCTCCTCCTACGCCGAAAACCAGAGCGGAAAACGTACCCCCCAGGCGGGATGTGCGGATGTATTCATTAATAACTACGGACTTCCGCTTAATCCGTATCTCTAAATAAAAAATTATTGTACAGATTTGCCGACGCAGGCGAATCATACAAAAAACGCTGTTCGGGGATACTCTGGTTTATCTTGATATCCAAAAAATCAAACCGGACCAGGCTTTCCGCGATGGTTCTACCCTCTATACGCCGGATAAAATAAGTTTGAGGGTTCACATACAGGATGATTTCCCTAAACCCTTCGGAGATATTCCGCCTGGTAAGCCGCAGGCGTACCGCCATCTCTCCGGACCCGGCATCCAGCGGCTCCGGCGCGGGGCCGGTAATGAAGGCGGGGAGGTAATTCCGCCTGAGCAGGGTAAGCCCCTGGGCAGTGGCCAGAGACGCTCCACTTGTCCCGGTACGTCTTCCCCCGCTGATACCCTGATTCAAAATAGCCCGGTATTCAGGCAGGTACACCGTCAACATCTCCCCGTCAAAGACAATAACCTGTTCGGAAGGGGTGGTAAAATCGATCCGTAAAAACGAAGGGACAAGGTGGCTCACGGTTCCGTACATATCCGTATTTCCGGAACGTATCGTAATTTTGGCTTCATAATCCCGAATTCCGCCGTAACGCTCAGCAACCAATTCCAAATACCGTTCCGCAGTAACGATCTCCTGGGCGGAGGGGGTAAAAATCCCCATCAGCGCCAACAAAAAGATAAGCCCCCCGCGTTTCAACGAACAAGATTCCATAATGAATCATACTTTAACCGGGAGGGAGTATAAAATTCAAGTAGTTTGGAACCTTGCTACGGGGAAACAAACTCCCGCTTAAAGTCCCGGCAAAGATACTGCGCGGCGGTTCTGCCTGAAAGGAGGGCGGGCGGCATACCGCCGGGGGGCATCATACGCTGGCCGGCAAAGTAGACGTTGTCTATCCCCTTTACCTTGCAGGGATACGCAACCCGCCGCCGCCCCGGAGCCGTCCTGGTCATCCAGGAGCCGTGATAGGTCCCGCAATAGCGCTCGTAGGTAAGGGGCGTCGCCGTATCCCTTACCGCAGCTTTGCCTTTCATCGCCGGGTACTTTGCTTCCAGCCTGCTTAAAACCGCGTCGGAAAGTTCCCGTTTACAGGTTTCGTACTCCCCCTTCTCCCTGGCGCGTTTCCAATACTCATAGGTATCACCCTTGGATAGGGTAACGGTTACCGCGGAACACCCCGGGGGCGCGTATCCTGGATACCGGGCGTAATTACGAAAACACAGGCTGCCAATGGTCATGCCCGCGTATTCCAGGGGCTTGTCCAGGGAAAACACCGCCGTTTCCGGCAGTCCCGAAAGATCGGCCTCAAAGCCGTAACAGAGGAAGGCGTTCATCGTAAGATCCGTGCCCCGGCGCATGGCCTCCACCCAGGGATCCTCCAGGGGCTTATCGAACAGGGCGTCCGCCGCAACAAGGGTATCGGCGGCAACTATCACCGCGTCGGCGGGCACGGTCTCTTCCCGGACGGAAACCCCCAGCGCCCTGCCGCCTGAAATCAGCGCCCGGTCTATCGGGGAACCATAACGGATCTCGCCGCCTAAACCAGTAAAGCGTTTTTCCATGTTTCCCGCCATGGCCAGGGACCCGCCTTCAATATAACCGCCGTCGCCGGAGACATAACAGCCCAGGATGAAGAACAGGGATATGGCGTCATAGCCGGGACCCACCACGTTCGACAGGAGGGACCTCAATGCGGGATTCCTGAACCGGTTCGCGTAATCAGCGGTAGTAATGTTTCCCAGCGGCCCCATGCGGAGTAAGGCGGGGATCATCCCGGCAAGCTCCCGTAAGGGGAGCTGTTTTTTCTCCCTGACCTTGAGCCGGGGTATATCCGTTATCGGGATGTTTATCCGGGCAAAACGCCGTATGTCCCGGCAGAGTTTCCGGATATTAGCCTTATCCTCCGGGGCGGTCTGGTAAAAGTGGGCTTCAATTTTCTCTATATCCCGGTAGAGGGACACAGGCTGTCCGTTGTTGTCACAAACCAGAAAAGGATCGGTATACATAACGCGGGTATCGCCGGTAATGGCCCCCACTTCCCTCCAGAGCCTGTTGAGGGACTTCCCGTCTCCCGACCCGTTCAGCCAGTGCATACCCCCCTCAAAGCGGTAACCCTTCCGCCGCCAGCTTGTGCAACTACCGCCCGGCATGGTATGGGACTCACAAATAGTAACATCAAATCCGCTTTTCAGGGCGTATATTCCCGCAGAAAGGCCCGCAATCCCGGCGCCGACGACAACAACCTTAGGCACATAATCCTCCAGGCCTCTGCGGGTAGTCCCGCAAACACTCAATGCACTGTATCACACAAGAGGGAACGGCGGAAGTATCCGGCGGGAATATCCGGGCGAAACCCGCTTTACATATCCAGGCCACTATATTACTATGTATCCCAATGATTGAAGTCCTTATGATCGAAATCAAAGCTGTTTTTGTATATCCTCTAACCATAAAAAGCGGTATATTCCCATCCTCCCCCGGTATCCGGCGTAGCTTCACGGCGGCTCTTTTGTTTCTCGCCGCCGGCCTTCTTTTTCCCTTGGGAAAAGCCGAGAATAACGTGTCCGGACATCATGACGGCCCTGCCGAAAGTGAGATCGGGGGTTTTTATGAACTCGCGGAAGCTTCCGGTCCGGGAAACGCGGATCCTTCCGTGCCGAATGCCGCCCCGGAACAGGGGCAGGGCAGCCGGGCGGAGCGGGTTATGAAGGCGCTGGCGGCAGCCTACCCCGAACGGATAGGGGAAGCGGAATTACGGGATGGGGACTGGGCCGTCCCGGTCCTGGGCGAGCGGTTCTACTATGCTCAGGGACGGCTCCTGCCCGAGGCGTTAAAAGATAAAATTGAGGAGTACGATCCCCAGCCCTTCTACAACTACGCCCCGGACCTTCCCCCCTGGAGGGAGCCGGAACCTGCGGAAACGGAACGGTTCCGGAACTCCGCCCAACGCCGCCAGGAGAATCCGCCCAAACGTTCGCAACACTTTTACGATGCCCTTTGGCAGGCTCATACCCGGGAAGAAGCCTACGAACGGGTCAAAACCATACGGTTCCTGAGCCGTACCGTCCTGGCCCACTATGCCATATTGGAAGACCTTGCCCTGGTCGAAGCCCGTATCCTGCGGGAGGCCCAAACAGACCCTCAACTCCGGGAGTGGATACGTAATATAGAAACCCTGTCCGGCTGGAATTGGCGAAGCATAGCGGATACCCAAAGCAGGAGTTTCCACGCGTATGGGGCTGCCATAGATATCCTGCCCGCAGCCCGGAGGGGACTTGAAACCTATTGGCTGTGGACATCCCGGAACAATCCCCAATGGTGGGCGGTGCCCTACTCGAAACGGCTCCATCCGCCCGATAAAGTCATCAAGGCTTTTGAAGCCTATGGCTTTATCTGGGGAGGAAAATGGCTTTTTTACGACACCATGCACTTTGAATACCGTCCGGAAATTTTTTTACTAAACGATCTGCCCGTGAATCGCTACTGATCTGTCCGCTCATTATCTCTGTGTTTAATTGATTTACCTGTTCATTGATTTTATCACTCTATTTCATCATATTTTACTATTTCATCTTTATCACTTTATTACATCGATCCGCCATCCCATCATTAATTATTATTACAGCTATCAGCGACATGATATATCTGTCAGTTATTTGCCATGTCGCCGCGTTATATAAGATGTTTTAGAAATGTATAGGTCAGGGAACGACATAAACATTTTATTTGGAAAAAATCTTAAACGCATCAGAACTCAAAGAAATATTTCTCAGTTAACCCTGGCAAACATGGCGGATTTGACCCATAACTTCATTAATGAGATTGAAAACGGCCGTAAATGGATTTCTCCGGAAACCCTGGCCAAACTATCCAACGCCCTTGAAATCGAACCCTATCAATTCTTCACTCCCTCATCAACATCCCTCGGCATAAAGGCCGAATTCATGACCTCCTACCTGGATGATATACAGGATTCCTTTAACAAAATGGTTCAGGAACTCCGCGTCCGCTATCTGCCGGATGAAAATATGTAAGGAACTGTTCCTAAGCGCCCCATGAACCGTTGTTTATCAGCGCCTTGAATTCCTTCTCGTCCAAGGTTTCCTGTTCCAGAAGTTTTTCAGCCACGGCGTTCAGGATGTCCCGTTTCCGGATGAGCGTCTCTTTGACCGCGGTATAGCGTCCGTTGATGATCTTGGCGATTTCCTCGTCCACATACTGTTGGGTGCTTTCCGCGTATTCCCGCTGGAACATGGGTTCCTGCCGTTCCGTGCCGCCCATGCCTGCGGCCCGGGATGTCAGGGCCACATGACGGAACCGCTCGCTCATGCCGTAGTCGGTGATCATCTTCCGGGCTATGTCCGTAGCCTTGGTAAGGTCGTTGGTCGCGCCGGTGGAAAACTCCCCGGAAATCATCTCTTCGGCGATACGGCCCCCCAAAAGTATGTCTATTTTCCCCAGAAGATCCGACTGGGTTACCGTATACCTATCCTCCACCGGCATTTGCAACGTATAACCCAGGGCAAAGCCCCGGGGGATTATCGAAATCTTCTGAACCGGATCGGCGTTGGGGATAAAGGCGGCCACCAAAGCGTGCCCAGCCTCGTGGTAAGCCGTCAGCTTCCGTTCCTCCGGTTTAAGTACCCGGGTCTTCTTTTGCAGACCCGCCACGGTCTTTTCGATGGCTTCGTCAAAATCCCGCTGCTCCACCATCCTTCTGCCCGCCCGCACCGCCAGTAAGGCCGCCTCGTTCACGATGTTGGCGAGGTCCGCGCCGGAAAACCCGGAAGTTATCCGGGCGGTAACCGACAGATCCACCGCCGGGGACAGCTTGACGCCCCTGGAGTGTATCCTGAGTATCTCTTCCCGGCCTTTAAGATCGGGCCGGTCCACCAGAACCTGGCGGTCAAAGCGGCCGGGCCTGAGCAGGGCCGGATCCAGCACATCGGGCCGGTTGGTAGCCGCCAGGATGATAAGACCGCTCGTAGCGTCAAAGCCGTCCATCTCCACCAAAAGCTGGTTCAAGGTCTGCTCCCGCTCGTCATTCCCCCCGGCAACATTGTTGATGCGGCTCTTACCGATGGCATCCAATTCATCAATGAAGATGATGCAGGGGGCCTTTTCCCGGGCCTGTTTGAAAAGGTCCCGCACCCGCGCCGCGCCAACACCCACGAACATCTCCACGAAGTCGGCGCCGCTCATGCGGAAGAATACAACCCCCGCTTCCCCCGCTACCGCCCGGGCCAGGAGGGTCTTCCCCGTTCCCGGCGGCCCGACAAGGAGCACTCCCTTGGGGATCTTTCCGCCTATGTCGGTGTACTTCTTAGGGGTGCGCAGGAAGTCCACCACTTCCACAAGTTCTTCCTTGGCCTCATCCACCCCGGCCACATCCTGGAAGCGGGTAACAATACCCCCCTCCGCCACGATAACCGCCCGGTTCTGCCCCACGGAAAGCACATTGCCGCCCATGCTGCCCAGGCGCTTCAGCAGGAACCGCCAGATAAAGAAGAAGAACGCGATGGGAAGCACCCAACTGAAAATGATGTTGAGGACCGCGCTTCCTTCCCGGGAAACTGCGTAATACGCGACACCCTTTTCGTCCATAAGTTTGATGATCTCCGGATCGCCTATGGGAACCGTCCGGTAAGCCGAATCCGGCATATTCCGGTAGGGATTCCGCGGGAACGTATCAGGCGGCGCATCCCGTTTAAGGGAGGTATACCCGGTAAAATAGGAATCCGACAACTCCACCCGTTTTATCTCCCCGGAAGCGATTTTGGCCTTGAATTCCGAAAAATCAATGGTATGATTCACTTTGCCCAGGAACACATAATTAAAAAGGCTCATCCCCACAACAATGATCAAGATATATATAATAGAAAACTTCCATCCGCCAAACCGTTTGGGGTCCGGCAACTTAGGCCCGCCGAAGGGGAACTGGGGACTGGAATTCCGTTTGCTTTTTTTCTGCGGGTCTTCGGACCCAAAATCGCTCATGGTTATCTCCTGATTGTCCATCTCGATAAACGTTTCTTTTCTACCTTCAATCATAAGGTATATCGGCAAAATTAAATACTAGGAGCCTGTTCCAAAACTAATTGACTGTGCGCTAACGCGCACGGTTTTGGCCCAGGCTCTTGCAGTTTTTCAGGCTAAAGCCTTGCAAAACTGCGTTTTTTAAAGGTTGCTGTTCCAAAACTGAAGTTTTGGAACAGCCTCT
>JAIRLK010000247.1 GCA_031259515.1 Treponema sp.
TAAAAAAACCCGGAACCTTTTTTTGCAGCATTTTTACTTTTTGGCAGCATTTTCGGTTTGGGCAATTTTTTTTTTTCCGCCGGAATCCCCCCCCCCCCCCCCCCCCAGCTCTCATCTGGTCTGATGACTTTAACGGCTCTTCCCTTGACAGCGCGAAATGGAACATCGAGACCGGGGACGGCAGCCAGTACGGGAACAATATGTACGGCTGGGGCAACGCGGAAAAACAGCTTTTTAAAAAGGGAAACATCAGCGTTGAAAAGGGCGTTCTCCGCATAGAAGTAAAAAAAGACACCGGGAATCCGGCATACCCCTATTCCTCCAGCAGAATCACCACGGGAAAGATCAAGGCCGGGAACACGGTGACAGCCGCAACATACACCGTCCGCAAAGGCCGGGTGGAAGCCCGGATAAAAGCGCCTGCCGGCAGGGGCTTCTGGCCCGCCTTCTGGCTCCTGGGGGCCAATTCCTACCTCGACAACGCCAATCACGCCGCAAACGCCTGGCCTGCCTGCGGGGAGATAGACATTATGGAAATGCAAGGGGGCCTGGACGACAAGACGGTCATCGGGACAATTCACTTCGGAACCGCCTACCCCGATTCATGGTATAGCCTGAGCAGCCGCAAAACCCACAGCGAAAACCTGGGGAACGGCTGGCACGTCTATGGGGCAAGCTGGGACGAAACAGGGATCCGCTGGACCTTTGACGGGAACCAGTACGCGGAGGCCAAGCTCAATCCCCTGCCTGCGAAGGACAGCAACGGCAAAACCATTAACGCCTCGCTTGCCAACACAGCCGCCTTTACCGCCGAACCGGGCTTCGCAATCATCCTCAACCTGGCGGTGGGAGGCGCCTTTTTCGGAGATCCCAACACGGTTCCGCCGGATTCCGCGTTTACCGGAAGCCGGGACGAGCGTTCCATCCTGGTGGACTGGGTGAAGGTCTATGAAGAGTAACCTGAAAAGGAATTAGCCGCTGGTCGCGCGAAGCGCCGTTCGCGCGGGCGGCGTTAATTAGTTTTAAGCGGGGGTTTGCCTAGCGAACTCCTTAAATTTTAGATTAGGAGAGTAGTACAAATGAAAACAAATTGTCATTTTGCTGGTTTAGTCGAGCGAACGGCGGGTACATTATTCGCCGCAGTTGTAATTGCCGCCGCAATTGTTTTGGCGGGTTGTCCCGGGGGTCCCGAGGAAGAGGAGACTCCAGATTCCACGTCTTACAAGGTAAGCATAGGCGAATTGACCAACGGCAGCATTACGGCCAATCCCACGAGCGCGGATGAGGGCGCCTCCGTTACCCTTACGATAAAGCCGGATGTTGGCTACCGCCTTAAAGGGACCCCCACGGTTACGGCCGGTGAAACGACGGTAACCGTGAGCGGTTCGGGCAACAGCTATACCTTTGCCATGCCCGCGTCCGATGTAACGGTAACGGCGGAATTCGAGCTCGATCCCAGTCTCAAGCTGCTGGAGGATTTTGAAACCGTTACGGGCGTGTTCACTACGTTGCCCTACTGGTATGCCGGCGCGGCCTATGGTCAGGCCAACGCGGACTCGAAGCACGATGGAAACCAGGGCGCGCAGTTTAATTACGGCGATATTACTGCTGATCCTTGGTATGCCGGTTTCGGGATGGACCCGGACGGCGCTGACGTCGTTTTATGGGATCTTTCGGAGTATAACGCGATCACCTTCTGGGTCAAGGCAAACCGTCTCGGCGATAAATACAAGGTTCAGCTAAAAAGCGAACAGAATCAAGAGCCGATACCGGAGGTTGAATTCAGCGTAACAACTACCGAGTGGGAGCAAATAACCATCTCCCTTGCAGACTTCGCCGGTCTTGATACAAGCAGCGTTAAAGTGTTCGGCATCTTCGCCAGTCAATCGACTGTGGCCGAGGGCGCCCTCTATGTTGACACCATCCAGGCGGTGAAATAATCGCCAAGCATCCGGAGGGGAGAATCTTCCTCCGGAGGAAAAAAATTCCTTCGGGGGAAAAACATGTTCCTCCGAAGGGCGGAAGTTTCCCTCTTGAGGAAAAACGTGTTCCTCAAGAGGGGAGGGATGTTCCTGGTGAAGAAAGGAATTTTCCTCACCAGGAATATTTTTTCCTTTGGAGGGGAAAGACTTCCTTCTTGAGGAAAATCGCGACTATTCAGCCGCCTGCGCCGGCGGCTTGGCCGCCGCAACCGGCGGAATGAAGGGGCGTTTAGCCAGGGAATAAAGTTCCAGGGACTTTATTCCCAAGACTTTAGCCCCAAATGAGCCGATTGGGAGCGAAGGGGGGCGGTGGCCCATACGCACTAATTTAACAAGCATTGCACATCTGGTACCCTATTCCTCACTTTCGTTTTTCACCTTCAAGACGTTTCGCTAGGTGCTCGTACTCTTCAAGTGTCTGCAAACCCAGATGAGCCCTCAATACCAAAGTAACGAACGCCGTTTCACGCCCTATACTGCGACTGGCATTCGATCTGGTTGCCGGGGGAATAAAGAAGCCTTCGCGATGAAGACTTAGATTAACCAAGTAACCATTATCGTGCCGTTCAGCCACGCTTCCGAAGCAGCCGGATCTTTCTTCGGCAATTCGCCCAGGTCCAGGATAGATTTCAGTCTCTTGAAATATAGCTCAACCTGCCGGCGCCAGCGGTATGGTTCAAGAACTTCATCAGCGGCAACCCAATGCGGAAGCGATGGTACGACCACGATGCATTCATTGGACTTGTTCGATAACCCGGTTGGTTCTCAAACAAGTCTCCAAAAAAATGTGGATTTCTTAATAAAATCCACATTTTTTATCGTTTTTTAAGCGGAAGTTGTTCGGAAACTGAGGTTTCTGAACAACTCTATTGAATAACACGGTCTTTTCCCGTAGGTTGTTCCCTTTGCCGGACGCCCGGCGGTCCAGCCTTTTCCGGGATTTCTCACCCGCTTCTTGGTCCTTGCGGGTAACACCCATCCTCACCGGAATTCGTGTTTTATCAGGGAGTATGGCAAAAACCGCAGCTTCGGAACTTTCCCCGCTTTTCACATCCGCGAACCCGCCGGCAATATCAACCTTATTTCCGTTTGCGTCGTAAACGGCGAAACAGTCCGTACGCAGGCGCAGTATATAATCCGTACCGCAGTTCAGACACTGGTTCATGCCGTTCAACGTCCCGTACGCCCGGTCCGAAACTACCAAATCACTCCCTCTGAAATCGAAATTACTCAGTGTTTCGCCGATCTCCTCTTGGGTAATTTTGAACGGGTCCCTGGTCATGGTATGAAGGTCTATCCCATCATGCAGGCGGGAGATTTCACCGCTCCGCCCCTTTTCTCCCACATCGGACGCGTCTGCCACGAGCACACGGCGGCCTTCTCAATAAGCCGGTTTAGGATATGAAAGTAACTCGCTGAGCACCAAGTCTGCGCGTAGCTGTTTGAACCATTCGCCGCATTGGGCGAACTTTTTCATAAACGCCACATCGCTGAAATTCCCTATTTTCGGTGGTGGGTTAAAGAGGTTGACGACAGATAAAAACCATGATACTATAGAGTTATCAAAGTAAAGACAGGGAGGGGTTATACTGGTAGTAGCACCGGTACAATGTCCGCATTGCGGGAGCGACCAGGTAAAGAAAAATGGAATGTCCAGGAACGGGAAGCAGCGGTTTCTTTGCAGTAATGAAAGGTGCCCGCATAAGACCTTTATAGAGCATTACACACACAAGGGGTATGATCCAACTATCCGTTCACGC
The DNA here is from genome assembly GCA_031259515.1 of Treponema sp. Taxonomy (GTDB): domain Bacteria; phylum Spirochaetota; class Spirochaetia; order Treponematales; family Breznakiellaceae; genus JAIRLK01. Next base: position 3,743 of record JAIRLK010000247.1, read on the forward strand.
CTATTTTTTTTGATAGTCAACGGCAACGGGATGCGGGCAACAGCCAGGACGCTTGGGATAAACAAAGGTACGGTTACCAATGCGCTGAAGAGCATTGAAGCGTTGGTATGGTACGTCAATTAGGGCCTGTTCACACTAAGAAAATATGATATACTCAGGCTATGAAATTAACCCCTGAACAGCGGAAAAAAATGATTACCCTTTTTCCTAAACAACGGGGAAAGGTGAAAACCGATA
>JAIRLK010000316.1 GCA_031259515.1 Treponema sp.
TTATGCGGAGCAGAAAAACTACGATGCCGTGCGCAAGACCGTTGGATACTTCCGGTTCGACACCACGGAAGAGTGCGCCGCCCTGGGGGAAGTGTACCGCTGGCTGTGCCCGCTTTACAACTACTGGATGCCCTCATTCCGCCTGGTTGCGAAAGAGAAGCAGGCGGACGGGCGTTACCGGAAGGTCTACGAAAAGGAGGCGAGGACGCCCTATGAACGGCTGATGGAATCACCTGATATTTCAGAGGAATGCAAGGGGGAACTGAGGCGGCGGAGGGCAGGGCAGAACCCGGTCGCATTGAACCGGAAGCTGAACGAGGCGGTGGGGGTACTCTTGAAAATAAACCGGGAAAAGGACAAAGTGAAACAAGCCTCCTGTCAGGAGGATGGTCGGGCCGGAGCGGCCTGATTTCGACTAGGTTTTTGTTTCCAGGCAACCGCCTCTTTTCGACTAGATTAATTATTAGGCAATGCGAGAGCTTGACATTTCGGCGCGGGTACGCGATAGTTAAAGTGTAGGTGGATGGGTGTGGTGGATGTGGCTACCACCGGGCGATGACTTGTTCCGCTTCCTCGCCGGGATTGCCTCCGGCCCCTACCACTGCTTTTGATTTCGTCATGTCGGTGTGGGCGTTGTTGGAGACAATCTTGATAAAGGTCTCCCGATTTACGATGCCCTGCTTTTTATACATCGTCGTACTTCGTAGCGCCTTATTTTTCCGGCTGTCCAAAACCTCTTCTAAATAAATCGTTGTCCAGCCGTCAAAATGTTTGCAGTAGGCAATCAGGGTTTCACCGTGCCGCCGTATCCCGATAATGGCGTAGTTGGGCGATGTGACTATATCGGATATACTCGATATGTCGGCCTCGGTTATGGGTAACTGCCCCTGATCCCGCTCGGCTTTTTCGTTGCCGTGCCGGTTGACGGTATGATTGACAAAGTAATTTGTCGTCTCATGCACAAGGGCCGAAACATCCAGCCCGGCAGTTGCGGCCTCTTTGATGAGCTAGGGCGCGGGGCTGCAAACGGTCGTTTTCTCAAACTGGTTTACTGGTATGGTGTCCATATATACATAGGGTTCCTAAAAACTTTTTTCTTGAAGTTCGTCCGGGGGCCACAGTTCCGGGCGCTACTTCTCGTAATCCCGCAGGGCGCGAATCTCGCGGGCGCAAGCGGCAAGTTCCCGGAACAGCCGGGCCGTGAAAGCCGGGTCTGTTCCCGCTATGGCTCGCTCGATCTCCTGGTCTAGCTCCTCGCGGGTCAGCTTGTCCGGCAAGGGCCGGGCGCTACCCCCCGCCTCTCTCCCCCTTATGGGAAACCCGGCCTGATCATACCAGATCATCTTGCGCCGATAGCCCTGGGCCTGTAGCCGGTTCCTGTATTCGGCCTGACGTTTCGCCGCTGTCCGGTCCATCGTCTAACCCTCCTCCTGGGGAAAGACACCTCAGCATATCATAAATTCCGGGGAAGGAAAAACCACCCATGCTCCTCAAGCTCTAAAGGGGGCCTCCGCCTCCGGCGGGGAAGAATATATAAATAATTTTTTACAAAGAAACTTAAAAACTATAAACAAAAATCCTAAACCCCCTTCCCCTGGTGTAAAGACGCAAGACGTTACAAGTAACGCTATAAACCTGATATTACAAATCTCCCCCTCGCTGAACACTTGTCCACAATCTACGCAACATGATATTACAGTTCTCCCCATCACTGAACACCTATCAACGTTTTTTGAGGTAGCCACTAATCGCACCTATAGAACAGCTAAACTGTTTCGCTAAATCGCGGACAGAGGCGAGGGGGTGAGCGGCCTTATACGCCCGTACTTCTTCGGCTCGCCGGGCAGCCTGGCTGCGGCGGGCTTCCTTCCGGGTCTCGGCAAGGGGGAGGTCAAGGCCCTTGATGGTGAAGTCGGATACGCCAAAGATAAGCGATAGTTCATCCCTGGTAACGTCCGGGCGGCTATCGTAGAACGTCCTGATCTCCGCGGCCTTGTCCGCGGCCTTCGCCTGGCGGGTGATGATAGACTTACACCGGCCCGCCTCGCCCCAGGCGCTCATGCCTTCGGCGGTCATGTGGCGGCTTGTCCATCGCGTAATGCTCCGGACTATGCAGAGAACCTCCCGGTCTATCATCGGGGTATGAAAGCCGGCGTTGATGTTCATCGAGTATTCATAGACGGCGGCAAGCAGCCGGTCGGCGTCCTGGTAGTGGAGCCGCCGCCATTCGGCGTAGGCGTAGCCCCTGGCCTGGTCGAACACGGTACAGTTCCGGCCCAGGCCGATGGTGTCGCGGGGGGCGGGCATCCATACCCGAACCTTCGCCGGTATGAAGTCTAAAAGCTCGGTCAGGCCCCAGGCTTTTTCATGCCATATCCAGATCCCCCACTTGGGGGAGAAGGGGTTCTTGGCGATCAGTTTGCCATAGGCGGGATCGGCGCCCAGAAGCCGGGTTAAGCCCTTGTCCACGTCGGCGGCAAGTTCCAGGGGCTTCCGCCGGGCCTGGCGTAGCGTGTACACAGCCGGGTCGATTTGGTAGTACAGGTGGCGGTGGCCGTTGTCCTTGTTCAGGGCCTCCATGTTCGGGCAGGGTTTGCCGCGCTCGTCGGGCCAATAGGTGCGGTCGTTGTTGTCGATGTCGAAAATCATCCAGTAGGCGTGGGTGATCGGGTTCGGCTGAATGTAGGCGTCTTTGATGGCCTGGGCCTTCGGGCGGATTTTGAGGCCGAAGGCCAGCACGTCCGTACAGTACGGGCGCGGGGGTAGGTATTCGTAAAACTGGGCCAGTATGCCGGGCCATTTTACCGGGCACTATTGTTTATCTCCTGAAAAAGGCTCATACTATAATAATAATGATCCTGCGTCACTTCTCCGGTACAGTCAGCTCCGATCCGAAGACCCTTTCCCCGCCTGACTGGAACAACCGCGCCCTTTTCAATATGATCTGGCCGCTTATGATAGAACAGATTCTGGCGGTAACTATGGGAGCGGTAGATACCGCCATGGTAAGTTCCGTAGGGGAATATGCCATTTCCGGCGTGAATATTGTCGATAATATCAACAATCTTCTGATTATTGCCTTCTCCGCCCTGTGTACCGGCGGCGCGGTGGTGATCAGCCAGTACATAGGCCGGCGGGACGCGGCAAACGCCCGTCTGGCTTCCCGCCAACTCGTCTACAGTGTAACCGGCGTATCCATTGTTATTATGGCTGTTACCGTTATGGTGAGGCGGCCCCTCATCTCCCTCATCTACGGGAACATTGAAGATACTGTGATGGGCGCGTCTTCAACCTACCTGATGATAACTTCCTTTTCCTACCCCATGCTGGCCCTGTACAATTCCTGCGCCGCGTTGTTCCGGTCTATCGGGAACAGTAAAGTTACCATGCGGATAGCGCTGCTGGTAAACATCCTGAACATAGGCGGCAACGCTCTTTTTATCTTAGGATTAAAATTGGGCGTGGCGGGAGCCGCCCTTTCCACCCTGATAAGCCGGTCCGTGGCGGCGGCAGTTTTGCTGTCCATGCTGGTCACAAACCGGAGGGATCCCATCAGCCTTGCGGGGATCTTGAAAATCAAAATAGTGCGGCCCATGGTGCACAACATTTTGAATGTAGGAATCCCAAGCGGCCTGGAAAGTTCTATGTTCCAAATCGGCAGGCTTCTTACCCAGCGCATTTTTACTACCTTTGGAACCGCCGCCATTGCCGGGAATGCTATCGCCAGCGTGGTAAATTCTTTTTCTTTTATGCCCGGCAACGCATACGGCATGGTTCTCTTAACCGTGGTAGGCCAATGTGTCGGCGCGGGTGATTATGCGGCGGTCAAACGAAACACCGTCAAAATAATGAAGCTCTCGTACATCACCGTCTTTGTGATGAACCTGTTGATCTACATTTTTATGGAACCTTTGATAAGCATCTTCCGCCTGAGTGGTGAAGCCCATGATCTTGCGAAATTATTTTTGCGGGTTCACTGTATTTCCATGACCATAGGCTGGGCCCTGAGTTTCGGCCTCCCCAATGCCCTTCGCGCAGCGGGGGATGCCCGGTACGTGATGATTGTCGCCTCCGCTTCCATGTGGACGGTTCGTGTAAGCGCGGCATATCTTCTGTCCTATGTTTTCGGCGCAGGGCCTTTGGGCGTATGGCTTGCCATGGGCGGCGACTTTATCGTCAGGGGAACCTGCTATCTTATCCGCTGGTTCGGCGGCAAATGGGAACACCAACGGGTGATTGATTCCTGATCCGCGTCCACGCATGGCCTTGGATGAGAGCTTTTCTTGTTCTCTCGTGCTTTAACGAAGGGGGCAAGGAAGCCGCCCCCGCCTGGCCGCGGCTTAAGGCCCTTTCGCTCCCAATCGGCTCATTGGGGGCTAAAGCCCCTCCATTCCGCCGGTTGCGGCGACGTAACCCTGACTGATACTGCGAATGACCCCGCCCTCTTCACCGTGAGGAAGAATGTTACCATGACCCTGCGGACGTGATAAAGTGAGGAAGAACGGCATCTCCTGCCACGGCAAGCGGATCACCTTCACTTTTTAAAATGCCCCGCCAAGACCAAAGTATGGTACAAAGCCAATGCCTACGCCAAATTTACCGGTCCACCTGTTAATGCCCAACGTTACGGGAAGCCGTATGCCCGGCTGAATGAAAAATCCTCCCGTCTTACCCACATCAATTTTCCAGCCTACAGACGGAGTAATCGCAGCGGCAGCTATGAATTCAAGGCCGTCAACGCCGCCAATCGCGGTATGGATATGATAGCCTAATCCCGCTTCCGCAAAAAACACGCTGCCCCAAGGATAATAACGGACGAATAATCCTGCTTCTACTTCGTTCCAGAAGAAAAGTAACGAATTCCAATACACATCCACCCCCGCAGAAAGCTTCGGACCAAACATCCGTTCATACTGGGCGCCGCCGCCCATAAGGTTTAACTCGGCGGAAATCCAGTTGTTCTTCACATTTGCCGATTTTTCCTGGGCAAAAACTCCTCCCACGATAACCGCGAAGAAAACCAAAAGTAAAACCAATTTTTTCACGTACAAAAACTCCTTGCGGTCTCTCCCGCCGTCAAAATTAATTATCCGCCTCAAGCGGGTAACGCCGTTGTGAAGCCGTACTGCCATACGGCTGTAAGCGCCGGCTGCGCGCTATACCCCCAGCTGGTTCCGCCGCATAAGGTCCAGGGTAGTCTGCACCGTTACCGGGGCATAACCCGGCAGGGGCAGGATGCGCTCATGAATGGCGTCGATGATCCAGTCAACCTGGGGGAAGTAAAGCTGTTCCATCTCGGCGGCCGGGGTGATCCAGTTCCGGCTCCCCACCACCGCTGCGGGGGCGTCCAGGTAATCAAAGGCATAGGCCTGCACGTTGCTGGCAACCGTATGGAGGAACGACCCCCGTTCCGCAGCGTCGCTTGCCAGGAGTATCTTCCCGGTCTTCTTCACCGATTCAATGAGCGTCTCGTAGTTCAGGGGGTTGATGAACCTAATGTCTATGACCTCCGCCTGAAGCCCGTACCCGGCTTCCAGTTTTTTCGCCGCTTCCAGGGCCTTGTAGAGGGTAGCCCCCAGGGTCGCAATCGTAAGGTCTTTCCCCTGCCGGCGTATTGCCGGTTCGCCTTCGGGAACTTCGTAGTAGTCCCGTGGAACGCCGCCCTTTTCAAACTGTTCGCTCATGTCGTAGAGAAGCTGGCTCTCAAAGAAGATCACCGGGTCGGTTCCCCGGAGGGCCAGGTTGAGCATCCCCTTGGCGTCGTAAGGAGTGGCCGGGAACATGGCCTTGAGCCCCGGAATGTGGGCGACTATGGCCGCCCAGTCCTGGCTGTGCTGGGCGCCGTACTTGTTCCCCACAGAAACCCGGACCACCAGGGGCATCTTGAGGAGGCCGGCGGACATGGCCTGCCATTTGGATGCCTGGTTGAACAGCTCGTCCCCGGCCCGGCCCATGAAGTCGCAGTACATGAGTTCCACCACCGCCCGGCCGCCCGACAGGGCGTAGCCCACACCGGCGCCCACGATGGCCCCCTCGGAGATGGGGCTGTTAAAGAGCCGGTTGTAGGGAAGAAGCTCCGTGAGCCCCCGGTAGACCGCGAACGCGCCGCCCCAGTCCCGGTTTTCCTCGCCCCAGGCCGCCATGGTGGGGTCCAGGCCAAAACGGTGAACCAGGGCCTCGAACAAGCCGTCCCGGTACTGGAAGGCTTTGTTTTTGGAAACCGCCTTCCCGTTGGCGTCAAAGCCGTACCGGGCCTTGTCCGCCAAGGCCTTGACACGGGAATTTTCCGCGATAGGTTGCAGCAGTTCCGGCTCCCGGTCATCCAGCTTCTCCGCCCCGCCCCGTGGGGTGTTGGAGAACATCACAGACTCAATGAAAGCCCCGCCAAGCCGGGGAGAAGCCGCGTCATCCGCGGCAAGCCGTACCACCCCAAGGAGTTTGGCGTTGATCCCCTCCCGCAGGGCCTCAAGCTCGTCCTTACCGGCAATCCCGTTTTCGATAAGGTAAGACCCGTAGGCATCAATGGAATCCGACTCCTGCCAGAGTTTGATCTCCTCCGGCGTGCGGTAACTTGAGGCATCCGAAGGGGAATGGCCGGAAATCCGGTAGGTAAGGATGTCCAGGAGTACCGGCCCCCTGCCCTTGAGCAGTATTTCCTTTTTCCGGGCCACCGCATCGGCAACCGCCAGGGGATTGTACCCGTCTACTCGTTCAGCGTGCATGTTCTCCGGGTTGACCCCTGCGCCGACCCGGGCCATGATCCCGTAGCCCATAGTTTCCCCGGCGGTCTGCCCCCCCATGCCGTAGAAGTTATCGAAAAAGTTAAAGAGGATGGGCGGCGCGCCGCCAGAGCCTTCCGGCCACAGGGTACGGTACTGGTCCATGGCCGCCATCATCATGGCCTCCCAAACCGGGCCGCAGCCCATGGAGGCGTCGCCGATGTTGGCTATCACGATCCCCGGCTTCCGGTTGATCCGTTTGTACAGAGCCGCCCCTGCCGCGATGTCCGCCGAGCCTCCCACAATGGCGTTGTTGGGCATAGAGCCGAAAGGGGTAAAGAAGGCGTGCATGGAGCCCCCAAGCCCCCGGTTGAACCCCGCCTTCCGGGCGAAGATCTCCGCCAGGGTCCCGTACAGAACAAAGTTCTCCGCCAGGTCTTTTGTCCCGTGGTAGGGAATAGTCTCCGCCGCCGCCAGGGTTTCCCCATCAAGGAAGCCCTTCATGATCTCCTCCAGCTTCTTCTCGTCAAGCTGCCGGATGGCGGAATAACACTTAGTCAGGATTTCCCCGTGGCTGCGGTGGCTGCCAAAGATACAGTCGTCTACCGTAAGGTTCACGCATTGCCCCACCGAGGAGGCTTCCTGTCCCATGGAAAGGTGGGCCGGTCCCTTGTGGTTGTACTCGATCCCGTTCCAGACCCCCTGGGTCTTGAAGGCGTTGAGCATGTTCTCGAAAGCCCGGATAGCTGCCATGTCGTACCATATCCGTTTGAGCCGGTCTTTGCCGTAAATGATCACCTCTTTCTTGATATCCGGTTCATACTGATTAACCGGGATCTCCCTGATTTTGAGCATCGCCGGTTTCCGTACATCCCGGGGGTTTACCAGAATAGATTTAGGCATTTTGTTACTCCTTTGTATTTGTGTTATTTGTACCAGTATCCAAACACCATGAACCTGTACATTTTACTTTGCAATTCGGGCGCATAAGGCCCTCCGGGCCTGACCGGACTATCCGCTAATATACTTTTTTGGAGACAAAGCCCCCCAAAAAGTATATACAGCCCTGTTAGGCGCAGTAAACCCTGTTTATATGTTTTATTCAATTTGTTCCACCGCGCCGTTTATTTTTAATTTTATTATTTCCACATTTTCAAGACCGTCATTGTCAACCACTTTAACCGCTATAGTATGCGTTCCGGTTTTAGAGTCCTGCGGCATTTAACAACTCCTGGAAATGATTTGATAAAAAGGAATCGCTTTTAATATGCCATTTCCAAAAAATAGAAAATGGATAAGAATCTTTAACCATGTTTTTAAGGCGCTCCAACGCATCCGTTTTGTCTGATGAT
>JAIRLK010000320.1 GCA_031259515.1 Treponema sp.
TGATTCCGCCAAAGGCTTCGTTGAAAATTTTGTACCGTAAAGTATTAAGCCTGTTTTTTTCATGCCCCTTTTTGCTAAGCTGTTTCCTGACCAGGGAAAAAATGACAAGGTAGGAAACACCCAATACCGAACTGATAAGCAGGGCCAAAAGAGGATTTAGGATTATCAATAATATAATAATGGAAAGAGAAATGATGCCCCCGGAGATCATGCTCAGAGAATTGATGAGGATTTCAGAGACAAAAATATTTGTATCCCCCATGCGCTTGATAAGCTCGGCGGTGTTGATATTTAAGAAAAAGATATAGGGCTGGCTCAGATATCTTTCAAAAAGCCGCATGGAAATCGAATGCCGTCTTTTGCCGGAATAATAATATATAAGAAAATTAGTTCCCGCAAGGCATAAATTGCTTAAAAAGAGAATAACAATAACGGCGATACCTAAGAAAATAATAAACTGATTATCGGATTGAAATCCAAAGTACTCATATATTTGATTAAAGTAACGGTTCGTGTGGATAATCAGGGGATTGGTTATTATTGAGATAAACGGGCCGATAGAGCCAATGCCGATAAGTTCAATAAATCCCATGATGAGCAGCGCTAAAAAAACAAAAATCAATTGGTTCTTTTCACGCTTGGTTAATAATTGAAAAATCAATTGAAAATTCATGAACGATAATATCCCCTATACCACTCGACAAACCTTGGAATCCCTTCCTCTATACCGGTCTTTGGCCGGTAGCCGGTATCCGCTTCAAGTTCGCTGGTATCGGCCCAGGTTACCGGCACATCTCCCGGCTGCATGGGGAGCAGTTCTTTTCGGGCCTTCCTGCCGGTGCTTTTTTCTATGGCTTCAATAAAGGACATCAAATCAACCGGCCTGCCGCAGCCGATGTTGTAGATCCTATAGGTTCCCGCGGACAGCGGGGGGGAGCGATCGACGACCCGGATAATTCCCTCAATAGTATCGTCTATGTAGGTAAAGTCCCGTTTCATATAGCCGTTATTAAAAACCTTAACCGGTTTATCCTCAAGTATCGCCTTGGTAAAAAGGAAAGGGGCCATATCGGGGCGCCCCCAGGGACCGTAGACGGTAAAAAAACGCAAACCCGTAACGGTCAGCCGGTAAAGATAACTGTAGGAATGAGCCAGCAGCTCATTTGATTTTTTTGTAGCCGCATAGAGGCTCGCGGGACGATCCGTATGGTCGGCGCTCGAAAAAGGAACCTTTTCATTGAGGCCGTACACGGAAGAACTTGAAGCAAACACCAGATGTTTTATATGATAATGACGGCAGGCTTCAAGAATATTAAAGAAGCCGTTAATGTTGCTTTCGATGTAGGCATAGGGATTTTCCAGGCTGTACCTGACCCCCGCCTGGGCGGCAAGGTTAATAACACAATCAAATTGTTCTTTCTCAAAGAGATTAAACAGCCCCGCGCGATCTCCTAAATCCATCTTGATGAAAGTATAATTATCAAAATATGCGCTGGGCAGTTTTGTTCCTTTCCGGATTGATTCCGCCGGGATGCCGGAATGTTTGAGCCGCGCCTCTTTTAAGGCGATATCATAATAGGCATTGATGTTGTCGATGCCGATAACGAGGCGGCCCATGCCGGATAATTTTTCCGCCAGGTGAAACCCGATAAATCCGGCGGTTCCGGTAACCAGTATTTTCATTTACCAATACCAACATACCGGAGCCCCGCGTTTTCAACTTCAATCCGCCGGTAGATATTCCGCAAATCAAAAAAATACGGGAGGGTGAGAAGTCTTTTGACTCTGGGAAGATCCAGATTTCTGAATTGATTCCATTCGGTAAGGATGACCAAGGCCTCCGATCCGGTAATGGCGTCATATTCGTCCGCCGCAAAAAACAGCTTGTCCCGGATTGAACGAAAACGCCATTCCGCTTCCCCCATGGCGGCGGGGTCCCATACCCGCAGCCGGGCGCCCTTTTTGACCAGGCCCTCACAGATAGCGATAGCCGGCGATTCCCGCATATCATCGGTATTCGGCTTAAATGCAAGACCCAAGACCGCAAGGGTCTTTTCGTTAACTGAACCGGAACCTCCAAGTTCCTGCTCTATCTTTTCAACCATTCTCAGCTTTTGTTTCTCATTGATTTTAACGGTGGTTTCTACAATACATTGGGGTTCCCCGTAATCCTGTCCGATCTTTACCAGCGCCCGGGTATCCTTAGGGAAACAGGACCCTCCGTAACCCGGACCGGGGTGCAAAAACTTCGCGCCGATCCTGCCGTCCCGTCCCATGGCTTTGGCTACATCCTGAACGTCGGCGCCGGCTTTTTCACAGAGATTCGCTATCTCATTGATGAACGTGATCTTGACGGCCAGGAAGGCATTGGATGCGTATTTTATCATTTCCGCGGATTCAAGATTGGTTTCGATATAGGGAGTTTCGGTGAGGTACAAGGAACGGTATACTTCTTTCATAATACCCCGGGCCCGCTCACTTTCGCAGCCGATTACCACCCGGTCAGGATGGGTAAAATCATACACGGCGCTGCCTTCCCGTAAGAATTCGGGGTTGGATACCACGTCAAAAGGAACGTGCAGCTTCCGTTTCTCAAGTTCTTCTCGAATCCATCCGGCAACCTTACGCCCGGTTCCGACAGGAACCGTGCTTTTATCAACGACCACCGTATAGGTATCTATCGCCTGTCCGATGGTCCGGGCGGCGTTTTCAACATATCTCAAATCGGCGCTGCCGTCCTCTCCGGGAGGCGTACCCACGGCAATAAATATGACGTTATTTTTTTTTATCCCATCGGCAAGATCGGTGGAAAAACGCAGCCTCCCGGCGCCGGTATTTCTGGCAATCACCGCTTCAATGCCGGGTTCATATATGGGGACCACCCCCCGCTGTAACCCTTCTATCTTTTTTGTGTCGATGTCGATACAGGTTACAAAATTACCGAAATCCGCAAGACACGCGCCGGATACAAGTCCTACATATCCGGCGCCGATAACCGCAATATGCGCCATGCCTAGTCCTATTTGACCATACCGGAGTTTCCGGCACTATCGAGGGGGCGCTTCATCTGAGCTCTCCCATCCCGTCCTCTCGCTTCTCATAGTTCTGCTCTATCCACTTCTGGTAGTCCCCGGTGCGGATCCCTTCAATCCAGCCGGGATTCGCCAGGTACCAGTCAACGGTCCTCCCCAATGCCTCCTCAAAGCCCAGTTCCCGCTTCCAGCCCAGTTCCCGCTTGATTTTGGAACAGTCAATGGCATAACGCCGGTCATGGCCGGGCCGGTCGGTAACATAGGTGATGGAACCCCGGAGTTTTTCCGGATCCAGCCCCGCCTTCCGGGCGGCTATATCAATCAGGACATGGAGGACTTTGATATTCTCCCATTCGTTCTCCCCGCCGATGTTGTACTTCTCCCCCCTCAGCCCTTGCCGGAGGATGGTCCAAACCGCCCGGGTATGATCCTCCACGTAAAGCCAGTCCCGAATGTTCCGGCCGTCCCCGTAGACCGGGAGGGGCTTTCCCTCCAATATATTGAGGATAGAGAGGGGGATGAATTTTTCCGGAAACTGATAAGGCCCGTAGTTATTTGAACAGTTGGAGAGGGTTACCGGAAGCCCATAGGTATGGTGATAGGCCATAACCAGGTGATCGCCGGCGGCCTTGCTGGCCGAATAGGGGGAACGGGGGTCATAGGCGCTGGTCTCCGAAAAAGTCCCGGTCTCTCCCAGGGAGCCGTATACCTCGTCGGTACTGATATGGTGGAACAGGACATCCTGCCGCAGGGCCCCGCCGCTGTCCCGCCAATACTTCCTGGCCGTATCCAGGAGGATAAAGGTTCCCATCACATTGGTTTTTATGAAGGCCTCGGGGCCCAGGATGGACCGGTCCACATGGCTTTCCGCGGCAAAATGGACCACCGTATCGATCCGGTATTTCTCAAAGACCCCTTCCACCGCAGCCCGGCTGCATATATCCCCGTATTCAAAAAAATACCGTTTCCCGCCGTAAGGGCCTTCCAGATCTTCCAGACTCGCCCGGTTCCCCGCATAGGTCAGGGCGTCCAGATTGACGATGCGGCCTGAAAATTCCGCGGTTTTTTCGAGGAGTACCCGAATAAAATTACCGCCGATAAACCCGGCGCCGCCGGTAACCAGGACGTTCTGTAAACTCCGCATCATTCCGCCTTGATAATTCCCAAAAATGCCCTCAGGCTTTGCTCCCATTCCGGAACGGTAATCCCCAGGGCCGCCTTGATCCTGGCTTTGTCCAGGACCGAATAGGCGGGCCGCTTCACCCGGGAAGGGTATTCCTCGCTGGTACAGGGATTCACCGTGCAGTCCCCGGTCAAAATCCCCAGTTCCCGGCCCCGGGCATAGATCTCCCGGGCAAAGTCAAACCAGGAAATATCCCCCTGGTTAGAATAATGGTATATGCCATAGGGGGCCGCCTCCCCCTGCTCCCCCCGGATGATGAAGGTCTTGACGGCTTCCGCCAGATCCCAGGCCCAGGTGGGGCTCCCCCGCTGATCCCGCACCACCGAAAGGCGGTCCCGTTCCCGCATCAGACCCAGCATGGTGGTTACAAAATTCTTTCCGTATTGGCCGTAGAGCCAGGAGGTCCTGATAATATAGAATTTTTCGGCATATTCTTGAACCTTCCGTTCCCCCTCCCACTTGGTGCGCCCGTAAATGCCGATGGGGTCCGGAGGATCATCCTCCCGGTAGGGCCGTTTTTCCGGGGAATTTTCGGGGCAGATCCCGCTGCCGTTAAACACATAATCGGTGGAAATATGGATCAAGGCGCCGCCGGTCTTCCCGGCCAGGGCGGCAATATGGGCAGGCCCGTCGGCGTTGATCCGGCGGCAAAGCTCCGCCTCCTCTTCAGCCTGGTCCACGGCGGTATAGGCGGCGCAGTTCACGATCCAGCGGAAGGGGCCCTGCTGTTCCGCAAAGCCCTCCAGGGAAGCCCGCCGGGTTATATCCACCTCCCGGTCCGT
>JAIRLK010000344.1 GCA_031259515.1 Treponema sp.
TTCCAGGGCCTGGCGGGGGGTCTTTTGATCGGGAGTTCCGCCAACTACCTTTACTCCCTGTCCCCCCCGGAGCTTACGTCCACCGCCCAGACCATGAACGGCGCCCTGGGGGCCACCGCGGCCATCATCGGCAACCTGGCGGGGGGCGCCCTGATCGTCCTGGTGGGAATCCGCCGCTTTTACTTTATGGTCAGCGGGACCCTCTTATTCGCCCTTGTCTTTTTTGTACTCACCCTGTTTTTTGGGATCAGGGTGCTGAATAAAAAACTCCCCTCCGCCCGTTGAAACTCCGGGCGGAGGAGTATATAGTTGTTCCGGGGAGAAACTGATATGCCGTATTTAGGATTACTAGTGCCGATGACGGCGCTGTCCATACCCATCATTGCGATTGTCCTTTCGTACCGGCAGAAAACCCGGGACAAAAAAATACGGGAGCTGGAACTGCAAAAAGATATCCTGCGCTTGGAAATTGAGAAACAGGACGGCAGGATAAAACTGCTGGAGGAGGAAAATAAAAAGTACGATAGAATTATTGACGGGATTCAATAACCGGGCAAAGTCCGGCTGTTGAAGGTTACGATTAATAATAACACCCATAAAGACATTTGTTTATTTTCAATTAACCTATGAAACCAGCGCGATAAAATCAATTTGGGACGCTGATCAAAATATCGATTTTTTGTTCAACCGGAATTTATTAGATTATTTTGACATACAGGCGAAAGCCATTCGCGGCCGATTCGATATAGAATATTTATTTCGTACTGGAAAGCTCCAGGAAAGAAATTGAAGCCTTCCGAGGATTTCCCAAAACTTCATTTTATTCGGAAGAAACAGGTGAAATTGGAGGCTATGTTTATAACCCGGTGAATTATGAAAAATGGCATATAATATTTGATAATTGTAAGAGATGCAGCGCCTTAGGCCTCTTTGAAATACTTTTTCGACAGCCCCGTTTTATGTGCAGTTTGGGTATACACTATTATTTTTTAAAATTTATACAATGATATTTTAGGAACAAATCGAAAATCCGATACGTTCAATGTAACCAATGTTGTTTTATTTGTTATTGCCGTTGCCGCAATTATTGCATCATTTATAAGTAGATTATGACTTTTATTATATTGAAATATAAGATCATATGCCAATTCTGATATTTCATCATTAATATTTAGTATTTCAATTTTTCCAAAGGCCTTTTGTATATTTTCTACTTCTTTTTTGTTCCTTGCTCCCAATATTAATTCCATCATAGTTATTATTGACATTTTTATATGGTTTCTTTTGTCTTTTCTGAGAAAATCTATATTTTTAATTCCACGCAGATGATCAATTAATATACATGAATCTATTATATAGTTCAATTTTTTCTCCAAGCTTTTGCCCTTAGCGTTTTTTTATCTATATCATAATCTTCCCACATTCCGAAAACAGCTTGAATTGGATCATCCTCTCCATTGGTTTTTTCCGGGTTAGCATATAATTTTTCTATTTTCTTAAACAGAATTATTTTTTCCTTTTCATTGAGACTATTTACTTCGGAAATAATTCTGTCTACTTCTTTCAATGCCATAATAAGCCTCCAGATCCCAGATTAGAGTATATATGATCTTCAAAAAATATGCAACTACCTGTTTTACTGTTTAAAACAACGCTATATATAGTATTTTTTCTTTATTTATATCATATTTATAGTAATTTTGTCTATGTTACCGCGGATGGTTTTACCCACCACAGTTTTGGTATGAGTGCTTCTGCCCCTGGCTGCGCCCCCGCATTCTGTATCTACTAGCTAAGGGCGCCGTCCGGCGCCCTTAGCGGATAATCTTCAATCCGCCGCCCCGTGCGGACGGGAAAGGAGGCGGGAGCCGCCCGCGGACGGTTCCCGCCTTTTCTCTGCCCGGTCAACCCCACCGGTATCCCGGTTGCGCTGCTCAGAGACGAACGCCGGACAACCGGGATAAACGCATAGCATCTTCTGAGCAGGAGGCCGGCGGAAAAACAGCCCGTGCATCGGCTTATATCCAGGGCTTCAGCTCCCCTTTCGCCGGCTTCATCCCCTGAATCAGCCCTCATGTTTTTTCTCCGCCTTTATCCCGGAACCCTGGTGATCCCCCCTTGACCCTCACCGCAAGGAATCTTAGATTTCTAGTATGCCTGTATACCGGCCTTTAAGGGTGAGTATTTTTATTTATGATGTGTTCCGTCTTTTAGGGATGCTTTTGATGGCGCCGTTGCTGGCGCCGCCGCAGGCTGAACCGGGCTTTTCTTTTCCGTTTTTGGTGTACGCCGCCCCTAACGCGCTCTTTCTCTTGACGGCTTTCTTCGTGCTGGTCCGGTTTGAAGAATACGCCTCGTATGCCTATTTGTATATAGCCGGAAAAGCGGTGGCTATCGCGGCGAATCTGGGATGGTTCTTCTTCTCTCTCCAATGGCTGGGTCCGGCCTTGACCGGGCATACGTGGGAAACCTTATCTGTTTTGGGTTTTCTTCTGTTCCTTGCCGGCTTTGACGCCCTCTCTGTTCTGGGAATGTCGGCGCTTGTCATGCACATCCTGGGCGGATCGAAAGCGGGCGGTAAGACAGCGGCGGAAGGGGCCGGCGACGCGGTCGTCCCCAGGGCATACGGCGCGGGCTTGCCGGAAACGAAGGATGCCGGTTCTGGGGTAAAAGCCGGCGGGGAGGAATAGCATGAGGATTATACCGGTTGCAAGCGGAAAAGGCGGGGTGGGAAAATCTCTGGTGTCGGCGAACCTGGCTGTCGCCTTTGCTCAGGCCGGGCAGCGGGTGGTTCTGGTGGACCTGGACCTGGGGGCTTCAAACCTGCATCTGGTCCTGGGGTATCAAGCCCCCAAAACCGGGGTAGGAACGTTCCTGACCGATGCCCGTACCGATTTTTCCAAAGTGATAATGGAAACGGATATACAGGGTCTCAGATTCATTCCGGGGGATGGGGAGATTCCCGGCAGCGCGAGCCTCAAGGTACACCAGCGTAACGTCCTGATCCGGCGGCTTTTGGCCCTGTCCGATACGGATATCCTTATCCTGGACCTGGGAGCCGGAACCCATCAGTCTATCCTGGACTTCTTCCTGCTTTCCGGTCACGGGATCGTGGTAACCGCCCCGGCGGTTACCGCTACCTTGAACGCCTACGTCTTCCTGAAAAACACGGTTTTCCGCCTGATGTACACCCTGTTTCCCAAGGGAACCGCGGCGTATACCTATCTGGAACAGGTACGGAAGGACACTTCCGGTAAAAACCGGCTTTACATACCCCAACTGCTTAAGGAAATCGCCAAACGGGATTCCAAATCCTATGAACGGTTCCGGAAAAGCGCGGCTCAGTTTCATCCCCAGATCATCATGAACATGATAGACGACCCCAAGGACGCGGACGTGGCCTTGAAGATACGCCGGTCCTGCGAGGAATACCTGGACATCAAGATAGAGCATCTTGGCATCATCTACCGGGACGTGTTGCAGGATACGGCTCTTGCTTCCCGGCTCCCCATCATTCTCTACAAGCCCCAGTCTCTCCTGTCCCAGGCTATCTACCGCATCGCCGACAAGATACTCCAATCCAAAGAGGAGGGTTTTGATCTGGGCGGACGGAACATAGACGAGAGTTTCCAGGAAGCGGCCATGGAAGCGGTGATCGATTTTGAGGCTAAGACCGAATACGTGGAAGAGTTGCTCCACAGCGGGGCCATGACCCAGGGGGACCTTCTGGAGATGGTAAAAACCCAGCAGCTCGAAATTATCAAACTCAAAAAAGAAAATACTTTCTTGAAATTCACCTTATCCAAGGCTATGGCCCAGGGATTTAAACCGTAGCGAGGCGCCATGTTATTATCAACACCTTTTCCTTCCTGGCTTCATCCAGAGATCATTCCCGGCCTGCCGGTCCGGTGGTATGGTCTTATGTATATCGTGGCCTTTACCATCGCTTTCCTGCTCTACCGGAAACAAGTGCGGGAACGGAATTTCCCTATGACCGAAGACGAGCTTTCGGGGCTTTTCGTCGCGGGAATCGTGGGGCTGATCCTGGGAGCGCGAATCTTCTCTACCCTGGTGTATGAGCCGGGGGACATCTATATCCGGCGGCCCTGGCTCATCTTTTGGCCTTTTCGGAACGGACAGTTTACCGGGCTGGCGGGCATGAGCTACCACGGCGGGGTTATAGGCGGCATCATAGGGTTCGTGATGTATTCAAAAATGAAGAAATTCGACGGCCGGGAAATCGCGGATATGTTCGGGGCCAGTATTCCCCTGGGTTATACCTTCGGACGGCTGGGCAACTTTGCCAACGCCGAACTCTATGGGCGGGTTACTTCCGGCCCTTTAGGGATGATCTTCCCCAACGCCCAGCAGTTCTCCACCGCGGAGCCCTGGGTCCGGGAAATCGCGGGGCACGTTGGCATAGACATAGCCGGCCAAAGCATGGTGAATTTGCCCCGCCATCCCTCGCAGTTGTACGAAGCCTTCTTTGAAGGAGTCGTGTTGTGGCTTATCATCTGGCTCCTCAGGAACAGGAAGCCCTTCAAGGGTTTTTTGGCCGGCGTCTACATCGCCGGTTATGGGTTTATCCGTTTCATCCTGGAATATTTCCGGGAGCCTGACGCCGACCTGGGCTACCGGATAGAGCTGGTGAAAAATGGAATTCCCCCGGCCCTGTTTTCATCGCTTTTCAACTTTACCACCGGGCAGATACTGAATTTCATGATGATAGCCGGCGGCGGCATCTGGCTTATCATCGTTTCCCGGCTGCCCGGACGGGAACCGGTGTTCCACTACCCGGATAAAGGCGTTCCGCCTGTTCACGACGCCGCCTGGGAGGAAAAAAGGGAAACCAACCGGAAGAACCGCAGGAAATTACGGAAAAAACTACGGTAGGAGTTTACGGGCGAGGCGCGGCAGGCTCCTGGGATTGCCGCCAAAAATTTTTACGGTTTATCCTGAAAACCGGTTGACAGTTAGTTTTGTTTCCGGTATGCTTAAAAAACTTT